>JADLBG010000235.1 GCA_020847895.1 Bryobacterales bacterium | reverse complement strand
GTTCGCGAAGTGCGCACCAAGCGCGAACCTCAGGTTACCGACGGGGCCCGATAGATGAAATCCCGGCGCCAGGCCCTGCGCACCGCTGCCTCGGCAGTGGCGGCGCTTCCCGTACTCGGCCAGCACCAGCATTCCCCGGCCACAACGGCTCCGGCGGAGCCCTACAAAACCAAGTGGGCTACTGCCGGAGAGATGCGCGCACTTGCGGAAATAGCGGACCTCATCATCCCGCGGACAGACACGCCCGGCGCCTCTGATGCCAAGGTGCAGGAGTACATCGACTATGCGCTCGCGGGTGACCCGAAGCGTCAGGCAGCTATCCGGGCGGGGCTCGAATGGTTTCGCGAGTTGTCCGCGGACAAGCGTCTGGCCGCGCTCCAGACCGCAAGTGAGAATCCGCGCACGCCGAACGGCCGTTTTTTTCAAATGATGAAGGAACTCACCATCGACGGCTACTACCAGAGCCGCGAGGGGCTGGCCGGGGAACTCGGATGGAACGGCAACACGTTCCTGCCGGAGTTCAAGGGCTGCACCCACCCCGAACATAAAGGCTAATCCATGCAGATCATCAGGCCGCCCGAAGTCCACGACGTCATCATCATCGGAAGTGGAGCGGCCGGCGGCATGGCGGCCTGGAACCTCACTCGCCAGGGCATCAACGTTCTTATTCTCGACGCGGGCACGAAATTTCCGCGCCACACCTACTGGACTCACGTAAAACCGTGGGAATGGTGGCGCAGGCTCGACAAGGGCGGCCGTCCGCCGCGGTTCGAACTCGACAAGAAGGAGCAGCCCTACGAAACGCCGGAAGGCCGGACGTTCGACCTTATCCGCGTGTGGGGCCGCGGCGGCAAGACCAACATCTGGGGACGCGTCTCACTGCGCTACTCGGATGTCGATTTCCTGGGCCCGGCGAGGGATGGGTGGGAGATTCCATGGCCCATCCGCTACAAAGACATCGGCCCCTATTACGACAAGGTGGATCAGCTTATCGGCGTATGCGGCGGCGAGGATGACCAGGACACGCTGCCGGGCAGCAAGTATCATTTACCCGCGCCCGCCCCGCGCTGCGGAGAGCAACTCCTCAAGAAAGCCGGCAAAACAATCGGGATGAATATTGTTGCGGGGCGGCGGGCGGTCCTGACCAGGCCGCACAACGGCCATCCGCAGTGCCACTACTGCGGCGTGTGCGGCCGCGGCTGCGACGTGGGGGCGTTTTTCAACTCGAGCGACTTTCTGCTGGAGCCCGCCTTCCAGACCGGCAGGCTGAAGATCATCGACAATGCCGTAGCGGCGCGCGTTTTGAACGACAGGAGCGGGAGGGCGAGCGGGGTTCAGTACTTTGACCGGCACACGAAGCAGGAACTCGAGGTGCGCGGGAAAGTCATCGTGGTTGCCGCGTCCTGCATCGACTCCACGCGCATTCTGCTCAATTCGAAATCAACGGAATATCCCAACGGCATCGGCAATTCGAGCGACGTCATCGGGCGCTACCTGGTGGAACAGGTACGCTTCCACATGTACGGCTTTCTTCCCGAACTGATGGGCGCGCCCACGCAGAACGATGACGGCATCGGCGGAGCCCACATCTACCTGCCGCGATTCAACAACCGCGACGGACAGAAGCGCGATTACCTGCGCGGCTACGGGATGCAGTTCTGGGGCGGCGGCGCGCAATCGAATGCGAGTTTCGGAAAGAAACTTCCGGGGTTTGGCGTGGAACTCAAACAGGCCGTCAGGAAGCGCTACCCGGCGCTGGTCGCCCTACATCCGTACGGCGAAGTGTTGCCGCGCAAGGAGAACCGCGTGACGGTGGACCCGGCGCGCACCGACGCTTACGGGGTTCCCATCGCAAGGATCACATACGCTATCGGCGACAACGAGCGCAGGATGATCGCGGAGATGTACGACTCGGCCGAAGCCATCCTGCGCGCCGCCAAGGCGGAGATTCTTCCGTTCGAGCGCGGCTGGATCGACACGCTCGGCAGCGCCATTCATGAACACGGCACGTGCCGCATGGGAGAAGATCCGAAACGCTCGGCTCTGAACCGCTACTGCCAGTTCCATGATGTGAAGAACCTGTTCTGTGTCGATGGGGCGGCATTCCCCACCTGCACGGAGAAGAACCCGACGCTTACCATTCTTGCCAACGCATGGCGCGCCACGGACTACCTGGCGGGAGAGATGAAGGCAGGAAGGCTTTAAGGCAGTTCACCCGGTCTTGTCTGGGTTACTCCGTGCGAAATCACCCAGAAACCGGTGGGAGATTCCCCACCTAAGGGCGGGCGATTCATCTCCCAGCGCCAAGTCCACGGTAACGTGTGGATTGGCCCGTCGATTGCATCCAACTACGCAAAGCCCGCGGCGCTTCGTGAAAGGACAAATCGCCAATGCGAATTTGGAAGGATGCAGGCCATCTCATCCGGCTGGCCTTGCTGCTTGGGATGCTAGTGGTTGCGTTCCTTGTAATCCGCCGGGCGGTGATACCGGAAGGCTTCGGCCGCTACGGCCATTTCCGGCCGGCCGCGCTCGAGGACGTCCGCGCGCATCCGATTCACTTTGCCGGCCGCGCCGCGTGCGAAGCATGCCATTCCGATGTTATGGAGCTCAAACAACAGGGTAAGCACGCCGGCCTTTCCTGCGAAGCCTGCCATGGTCCGCTGGCGAAACACGCGGAAGATCCGGAAGTAAAACCCGTCCTGCCCAAGGTGGTTGCGCTTTGCAGCCGCTGTCATGAAGCAAACTCCGCCAGACCGAAATGGTTTCCGCAGGTGAACACGAAGGAACATTCCGGAGGAGAATCCTGCGAAGCGTGCCACAAGCCGCACAAGCCGAAGTTCGGAGAGTAATTCCCATGTCCACCAACCGCCGAGAATTCCTGACCGAGTGCGGCAAGTATCTGTTTCTCACCTCCGCTGCAATGACCGCCCTGGACTTTGTCATCGACGGCAAGGCGGAAGCGGCCCCCAACTACGTGATGACCGATCACTGGTGGGCGATGACCATCGACATCGAAAAGTGCATCGGCTGCGGCAACTGCGTACGAGCCTGCGCGGAAGAGAACAATGTCCCCGTGGGCTTCTTCCGCACGTGGGTGGAACGATACTACGTCCCCGATTTTCCCTCCACCAAAGTGGAAGTTGATTCGCCGAACGGCGGCAAGGACGGCTTCCCGGATCATCCGCATTCCGGAGGGAAGAGTTTCTTCGTCCCCAAGATGTGCAACCACTGCTCCGACTCGCCTTGCGTGCAGGTGTGTCCCGTGGGCGCAACGTTCGAAACACCCGACGGACTCGTGCTCGTGGATGAGAAATACTGCATCGGCTGCCGCTATTGCGTGCAGGCCTGCCCCTACGGCTGCCGCTACATTCACCCGGAAAAGAACACGGTGGACAAGTGCACGCTCTGCTACCACCGCATCAGCAAGCAACTCGAGCCGGCCTGCTGCGAAGCCTGTCCCACAGGCTGCCGCAAGCTCGCCGATCTCAAAGACCCGAAGGACCCGGTACATGAGTTTCTCCGCGTCAACAGCATCCAGGTTCTGAAACCGCACATGGCCACGGGCGCCAAGG
>JADLBG010000234.1 GCA_020847895.1 Bryobacterales bacterium | reverse complement strand
GGCCGAGCAGGCGCGGGCCGATCAGAACGGACGGCGGCTTTCCGCCTGGCAACAGTACGCCTGCCGCAAGTTCGGAGCAGACTGCCGCGTGGCGCTGGCGATTCAACGGGCTGAGAATTCGCCCGGCAAGTGCGAAGTTTACCACTACAACTCCAACGGCACTTTGGATTGGGGCTATTTTCAGATCAACACGGTTCATCTCGAGAGGCCGGGGTTGAATCTGCGCGACCTGCTCGACTGCAAAGCGAATATTGATTTTGCCTACCAACTCTATGTGGAGAAAGGCGGATTCAGCCCGTGGAGCACGTACAAGAGCGGCGCTTACCGCCAGTACATGCGTCCATAAGCGGGGTGAGCGTTCAAAACTGGAATCGCAAACCGAACTGCATTTCGCGGCCCAATCCCGCGCTGGTGATGCGGCCGAAGTTGCCCGAACTGATCTCGAGCGTCGGCGGGTTGAAGGGCGGCGTGTTGGTGAAGTTGTAGTTCTCCCAGCGGAATTGAATTTCTTTCCGTTCGCCGACAAGGAAGTTCTTGAACACGGCGAAGTCGAGGCTGGCGAGGCCGGGAGCGGTGAGAATATTGCGTCCGCTGTTGCCGTAATGGCCTCGCGCGAGAACGAAAGCCGAAGTGTCGAACCACCGCTGCAGCGTGCGCTGGCTCGAATCGAGATTTCCGTCGGCGAGGCGATCCGGGCGGCGGTTGCAGCGCGGGCAGCCGTCGTCAATGGGAGAAACACTCTGCGAAGGGTGCATCGGCAAACCGGTTTCGAGGCTGAGGGCGCCATTGAACTGCCAGCCGCCGAGAGCCTGCCCGCGGAAATCACGTCTCCCGCGGTAAAACGGCAGTTCCCAGAGGAAGGCGGTGGTGGCGCGGTGGCGCTGATCGGTCTCCCCTAAACCTTTCTCGAGATTCCAGGCGTAAGGATTGTTATGGCGCTGCGCGCCGCAGCACGCAAAGGAGTCGAACATCGTTTTTGACCAGGTGTAGGTTTGCAGGAAGGTGATGCCCTGGGACATTCGCTTTTCGAACTTCGTCAGCAAACCGTGGTAAGTTCCGGCAGCGTCGAGCGAGATGTTCTCGATGGGGCCCCAACCGGGATAAACGCGGCGCGTTGTGCCGGGGACGTAGGGATTCACGGTGCGCGGTGAATCGAAATGCGACGACTTCGAGCCCATGTAACCGACCTCGAGAAGCATCGATTTCGGGAGCATTCTCTGGATGTTGAAATTCCACTGCTGGACGTCGCCCACGCCCCGTTTGGTGTCCGCCGAATTGATTTCCGAGTTGATGTTCAGCGCCGAAGCCTGGTCGGCATTGCGCATGCGGATGCGGACCACGCCGGCGGTGTTGAGTTCGTTGATGTTGAGGTTGTTCGGGGGATTCGCGGCCAACGCTGGAATGAACATGTTCATCATGTTCACGTTGTAGAAGATGCCGTAGCCGGTGCGGATGACGGTGCTGTTGCCGCCAAAGGGACGCCAGGCAAAGCCGATGCGCGGCGCAAAGAGCTTCTTGCTCGGGTCATTCAGAGGGCCTCTGGTCAGCACCGCCGGGAACAGGTCCTGTTTGGTGAAATCGAAATTACGGGATTGGCCGCCGATGTCTTCGATCGAGGAGTTGTATTCGTAGCGCACTCCGATGTTCATCGTCAATCGCGAAGTGAGCTTGATGTCGTCGGTGATGTAGGTGTGCCAGCGCCAGAAGCGGGAGCGGGGGAACGTGCCTGGATCGGCTCCGGGAGGGAGTTTGTCCGTGAACCCGAGGCGAACCTGCTGCGGTTCGTCGAGAAGGAAGTCCGCCCAGGCCAGCCTGCCGCGCTCGTTGCCCGCCACGCCGGGAGCCGTGCCGGAATGAATTCCCGTGAAATCGAAGGCTCCGCGCACGAAGCTGATGGTACGGCGGTCGAGCCGGAGCATGGTGTACTCGGTGCCGATTTTCACTGAGTGCTTCCCCCGGGTGAACGTGATCTGTTCAGAGGCCTGGCGGGACTCGTCCCAGATGGTGTTGATGTCGGTGGTGCCGAGTCCGGAGATGATTCCGCCCAGGCCGATGCTTGGCAGGCCCGTGTCGCTCGGCACATTGGTCTGCCCGGGGATTCCCAGATCCCGCAGGATGTTGAAGCTGGTTCCGCTCACGTCGTCATTCGTCTTGAAGATGTCGCGGTTGTAGGAAACACGGAAGACGCTCAGCCAGGTGGGGGTCAGCATCCGCGTGTAGTTCAGCGTGGCGTTTTGCTGGCGGCGCGGCCGCCGGTTCACGAAAAACGGGTTCGGGTTGATGGGAAAGACCGGCAGTTCCACAGTCTGAATTCCATAGCGCCCGAACAACCGGTTCTTGTCATTAAAGTTGTGGTCGATGCGGACGAAGTACTGGTCGTCATTATCGCGATTCCGGGATACCCCGCTGTAGTTGTTGGTGCCGTCAAACTCCGTCTGCGCCATGTTGGGCGCGGGCCAGAATTGGGCCAGTTTGAGGGCAATGGGCGAGATGCGGCTGGCGGGTATCTGATTACCCGGAAACGGCGCCTTCGTGTCGAGATCCATGATGGGAATCAGCGATCCGTCCGCGCGGCGGAAGAACTTCTCGGTGAGGTCGCCGCGTCTCATTCTATCCGTCGGATAGATGGCGTATCCTTGCGTGCCGCGCCTTTCGCGGTAAAGCTCCGCGTTGAAGGTGAAAAATGTCTTATTGCGGCCGTTGTAGATTTTGGGAATCCACACGGGCCCGCTGATGACGCCGCCGAATGTGTTGCGGCGAAGCGGCGTCCTGGCGGAACCGGGCGGGTCGAAGAAGTTGTGCGCGTCGAGCACGTCATTGCGCAGAAACTCGAAGGCTGTGCCATGGAAGTCATTCGTGCCGGGGCGGATGGTAGCCACAATCTGCGCTCCGGATTGTGTGCCGTATTCGGCCGAGTACCAGCCGGCCTCGACGCGGAACTCTTCGATCGCTTCCACGGAGGGCCGCATGCGCACCGCGCCGTGGATGGATGTGCGCAGCGGCGCGCCATCGAGGTAGATCGCATTGTTTTGAACCTTCTGGCCCATGGCGGCGATTCCGAACCCGGGGCCGAACCCGCTGGTCGTTACGCTCGAGGCTGGTCCGCGGCTCATGCCGGGTGCGAGCAAGGCGAGCCGGAACAGATTGCGATTGCCGGGAAGCGGAAGTTCGCGTATCTTCGCCGAATCGATCACGGTGCTGAGTGTCGCGTCGTCCGTGTTCACGGAGAGCGCCTGCGCTTCCACTTCGACATGTTGGGTAAGTTCACCAACCTGAAGCTTCATATCCACGCGCTCGCGCTGATCCACCTGGAGCACGATGCCGCGCACCGTTGTCTTGCGGAAGCCCGTGATTTCGGCCGTGACTTCATAAGTGCCGATCTCAAGCGCCGGAACTTCGTAGAGACCGTTCTCCCCCGAAGTCGCGGTCCGCTTCTGCTGGGTGCCGGTGTTGAGCACGGTGACGGTGGCATTGGCGATCGCCGCGCCCGTTTCGTCGGTAATGGCGCCGAGTATGCTTGATCTTCCCTGAGCGAACAAACCAGGGGCCGCGAAAACGAAAAAAAGAATCAGTAATCTCATTCCTGCTCCAATGGGAGGGGATCATATCACTTTTCTTCGCCGCCCGTCCGAGGGCGTCAGGACAGGGCGTCAGGCGAGCACTTCAAGGATGGTGTTGACGTCCTGATCGTTGTTGAAGACGGAAACCGAGAAGCGGATGTGGTTGCCGAAGCGGCCTACGGTAAGGGCCGAATTGGGTCCCGTGAGCAGAATCCGGGCCTTGCCGGCGCGGATCTTGCGGCGCACGGTCTCCGCATCCTTGCACAGGAAGGTCACGATGGACGACTCGGTTCCTTTGGGGGTGATGGGGGTGTAGCCGAGCGGGGGCAGTTCGTTTTGAAGGCGTGCGATGAGGCGGTTGGCGTGGGCGCGGATATTACCGATACCGATTCTCTCGATGTAGCCCAGCGCCTCATATTGCGCCGCGTACGTGATCACCGATGGCGTTCCACAGTCGAACGCGCCGACGCCCGGCGCCGTATGGTTGAGGAAGCTCGCGCCGGGCTTCGGCCTCGAAGTCCAGGGGGGGTAGTTGAAATCCGGGTGCCCGGTGAATTCGCTCGGTTTGACCACGCTGCCCGCGAGGTCCTCTTTGATGTACAGGAACCCAAAGCCGTGCTCGCCCTGAAGCCACTTGTACATGGCGGTCGAGGCGAAATCGATCCCCATCGCCTTCACATCGATCGGCGCAGCCCCGCAGCCTTGAATAATATCCGCGAACAGATAAGCTTTGTGCGAGTGGGCCAGATCGCTGAGAGCTTTGATGTTCTCCACGTGTCCGTTCACCGAGGAAACGAGCGAGACGGAGATGAGCTTCGTCCTGCTATCCACCGCGCGCTCCATGTCCTTGAGATCGATCGCCCAACCGCGATGCTTCACGATGCGCACGTCGAGCCCCTGCACCTGCCGGCGCGTCAGGTAGTTCGATAGGGAAGCGGTGTAGTGAAGATCGTTGGTCACCACGTTGCCGCCGCGCAGGTCCATGCCGTTGAGAATCGTGTTCTCGCCGATGGTGGTGGAGCCGGTGAAGACGATCTCCGAAGGCTTGGCGTTGATGAGCCTGGCGAACATGGTCTTCATCCGCGGGAATCCTTCTTCCCAGAAGTCCTTCCTGCCTTCCCCGGGACCTTTGTTCATGAAGTCCATGTAGCGCTGCATGCCGGCCACGCAGTGATTCCCCAGCGGATGCTGCGCCGCGGAGTTGAAGTAGGTTTCGTTCATCGCCCGCGGAAAATCCTTGCGGCATTGGAGCGACAAATCCACCGGCGCGGCGCTTGCGGCGAGCGGCGCGGCTCCCAGAAAATCTCTGCGGTTCATCATTGGCTCTCCCTCGCGCGCTCTTCGAATATCTTGCGCGCCTGCTGAAATTGTTCGAGGACGTGGCTGCGCTCGCGTTCCGAACGCCAGCCGGGATGGGCCTGGGCCTGTTTGGTGATGCCGTCAATCCATTCGATGAAATACTCGGCATCCTCCTGCGAACGGATTTTCCGGTTACCCGTGTAGACATACACCGGGCTCGTTTCCGCCACGACGTAGCTGTCGTCGATGGGCTCCCGCGGCGTTGAATTCGTGGCCCTGACAGTGATCCAGGAACTCCTGTCGATGGAGATCCGTTTGCGGATCGGTGTGCCGTTGCTCGATTCGATCACTTTGCCGTTGAGGAAGACTTCCAGTTTCTCGATGGGAACGATGGATTGCACGCCGGCGTTCAACTCCACGGTTCCCCCCTGCTCGGGGAGATGGATTTCGTCTCCCGCGATGTGCCCGTCGACGGTGAAGTTTAGCAGGGGGCCGTTGGTAACGAACGTCCGCCCGCGGCGGATCGCTTCCATATAGCGCGGCCACTCCAATTTGTCTCCAAGGTAGGCATACAGGCGGCTCGACCCGAGGATCGAGGTGGCGTGCAGCCCGAGAATCGAATCCTCGCCGGCGGAAGCCGTAATTTTGAATCCGCAATTCAGGGCGCGGTGCCAGACGGGCGCTGACCACTTGAAGTGCCCCGCGCTGGTCATCACCTCCAGGTACTCGAATGTGCCGAGCGCGAGATCCACTGGAAAGCCGCGCGCCACCGAGTAGCCGGCGCTCTTGGGATCGCTCGACCAGGGATGCACGTATCCGCCGATCGCGCCTTCCTTGCGGGCCACCCGGAACATGTCGGTATTGCTCGGGTACAGGCTCTCGATCGCCGACCCTTCGTATCCCGTGGTGAACGGCGAGATCAGATGCTTCGTGAGATTGATGAGATTGATGTGGCCGTAGAATGGGGGCCGGTACTCCTCGCCGAACGTCAGAATCTGCTCGCTGCCGGTGAGCGGGTGCGGCTTGCCGGTGAAGTACTGGTGATCGAAGATGCGCTGGTCTTTGTTGCAGATTTTCTCCCCCACCACGTCCAGATCCTCGGCCCGCGCCATCATCATCAGGTTTTCCGGCGTATTGTGAAGATTGCCGCCATAGTTCATGTGCACGTGGTCAGAGGCGCTCCACCACCCGGCCGCGTTCATGCTCGTCATGCGCCGCGGATTCACCTCGACGATGGTGACCTGATCCTGGCGGATGTCCACTTTCTTCGACAGCGGATAATATTCGATCCCTTTGGCTGCTTCCAGGCTCGCCTCGCCAACCGGGAGATCCACAATGAATCTGTCTTCGGCGTGGAAGAAGTCACGGCGCGAAGCCCGGGCGGCGACGCGCTGGTAGGCCGACGGCGGAGTATACGTCTTGCCGTCCGCGCCCGTCAGGTAGAATCGCGCCGCCCCTTGAATGCGCACTTCCAGCGTGCCCATGGGCCTCCAATACGCTCTTCGCTTGATCTCGACGGTGTCATCCTCGCCTCCAAAGGAGCGCAGGATGTGCAATTCCGAAATACCGTGCCGGTTCGAGATGTAGGCGATGCGTTCCCCGTCGGGCGACCAGCGCGGATCGAAGTGGTCCCAGTCGCCGAACGTCATCTGGTACGGCTCGCCGCCATCGGCGGGCAGGACGTACAGGTTGTCGTATTGCGAGCCGCGGTGCGAGCTGTAGAGGATTCGTTTCCCGTCCGGCGACCACTGCGGCTGCGTCCTGTACAGCGTCTCTTCGCGCAGCACCATCTTCGCCTTCGCCATCGCGTTCGGCTGCACGGGAATCCGCCAAATGGCGCCGGATCCCAGGGGAATCCCGCGATTCGAAACCACCATCATCTCCTTGCCATTCGGCGACCAATCGGGCGAAATGTGGTCATCGTAGGCGCTGAAGTAGAGGCGCGCGCGGCCAAAACTATTCTCCGCCGTGATTTCCGTGGGGTGGCCGGTCTTACCGTTATCGAAGGGCATCGTATAGATCTGGTAGCCACGCGGTTGCTGTTCTTCCCCGGCGCCCGCGGCGGGCACGCGGCGCGCGCGCGACGGATTTTGAATCCCGCGGACGAAGGCAATGCTCCTGCCGTCCGGGGAAAACACCGGGTCGGCGTAGATGTCGGCGCCGCGGGTGAGTTGCGTGCTCTCGAGCGTCGCCACGTTCAGCAGCGCCAGGTTCACGCCTCCCGAATCTTCCGCCGTATAGACGATGAACCGCCCGTCCGGAGACCACGCGGGCGAGGAATCGTAGGTCTTGTTTGCCGTCAATTCGTAAGCTGTCGTTTCACCGGGACGGATCTTCCATAGCGACCCGGACATGCCGAAGGCGATCTCTTTCCCGTCAGGCGACCATGCCGGTCTCCACGGAGTGCTTGCCGATTGCGGTACGTAATAGCTGTACATGTAGCCCGAGGCGAAGCGGGCACGCTGCGTTTGAGCTTGGAGGCCCAACACCGCCAGGAGAACGAATAGAAGTGCGCGTCTCATCGAAAGCCATTATAGTGGCTTACATGCTGGTCATCGATTGCCACGCCCACATCTACTCCTTCGACGAGAAGCGCTACCCGCCGAGACCAAACCCATTCCGCCCGCCGAAATTCGTCGGTTCGGTGGAGCATCTCCATCACACCAGCCAGGCAGCGGGCGTTTCCGCCGTGCGCGCCATCCAGACCGTGACCTTCTACGGATACGACAACAGCTACCTGGCGGACTCGACCCGCGCCCACCGCGATTGGATTTGCGGCGTGTGCACGCTGGACCCCGACGATCCGCGCAGCCCCGGCCTTCTCCGCCGCCTGGCGCGCGAGTACGGCGTCAAGTCATTGCGCAGCATTCCGTCGAACAAAGCAAAATCCTTTGACGACGCGAGCGTGCACGCCCTGTGGAAGGTAGCCGTCGAGGAAGGCATTACCATCGACCTGTTCCTGATGCAGTACGCCATGGTGGAGAGCGCCACGAAGATGCTCACGGAGTTTCCCCAGCTCACTTTCGGCTTCTGCCACTGCATGGACCTGAAGCCCGGCCCCAACCTGCAGCGGGACTTGAAGGCGGTGCTCGATCTCGCCCGCTTCAAGAACCTCTACCCGAAGGTGGACTTCATCGGAACCGGCTCCCAGCGCCCCTATCCTTGCGAGGACCTGCATGACGCGGCCATGCAGGTGATCGGAGCCTATGGGGCCGAGCGCTGTCTATGGGCGAGCAGTTATCCCAACGAAATCTGGACGCCGAAAGTCACCTACGAGCAGCATCTGCGCCTCTTCACCGAGGTGCTTCCGCTGCGCGATAGCCAGCGAAAACTGATCCTCGGCGAAAACGCGCGCAAGATCTGGTTTCCTCACCTGCGGGCGTGAATCAGCGCTCCGCTTCCTCGCCCCGGCGCATCATTTTTGCCCGGGCTTCCTCATATAACCGGCGCGTCTCGCTGCGTTCCTGCTCGTTGTTGAACGAGAGATGCATCGCGCGCTCCAGCGTACGGTCGATCCAATCGACGAAATATTGCGCGTCGGTTTTGGACCGCACCGGTTTGCCGCCCACGGAAATCCAAACGGGCATTGTGGCGGCGAAGGGGAATGGCCGGCGGATCGGATCGCGAGTGTACTTCGCCTTCACCTGAACGGAGATCCATCCGCTGTGATCCACGGTGACGCTCTTCACGTTGCCGAGGGATTTTCCGTCGTGCATCACTTCGATGGATTCGACCGGGGTGATGGACTTCACCTCCACGTCGATCTTCAACGTGTGCTTGCCCTCGGGGAGGCGGATTTCCTCGCCCGGTTCCTTGCCGTTCACTTTCAACAGCAAAAGCGGGCCCGAAGTCACAAACGATTTTCCGGCGCGAAAGTCCTTCGTCCACTGGTCGTAGTTCAGGGTGGGGCCGCTGTGCACATACACGCGGTTCGAACCGAGAATGTAGCTGCGGTAGAAGTTAGGAAAGGCGTCCTCGCCGGCGCTGGCCACCACGCGATAGCCGCAGTTCCAGGCCTTGTAGAGCGGTTCCATCCCGCTGAGCGCGTTTGCCTCGACGAAATCGACATTGTCCAGCGCGAGATCCACCGCGAAATGCGGACCGGCGCCATGCGCGTACCCCGCAAGCCCGCCCTCTTCTCTGGCCACGCGAAACGGCGTTGTGTTGGTGGGATAGATGGAATCGACAATCGTGTTCTGGTAGCCGACGTAATCCGGAATCACGATATGCTTCTTCAGGTTGAGAAACGTCGAATGTCCCCAGAACGGCGGGTGGTATTCCTGGCTGTGAAACAGGATCCGCGTGGCCGTGGAGACAATGTCGGGAGTGCCGGTGAAGTGCGCGATATCCGGGATGCGCTGCTCCTTGTTGCAGATCAGGTTGTTCAGCACGTGGATGTCTTCGCCTTCGGCCTGCTCCATCAGCCGCCGCGGCGTGTTGAAATAGACGCCCGCGTAGTTCATGTGGAAGTGATTGTCGCCATCCCACCAGCCACGCGCCGCCATGTTGTCGATCCGCTTGAGAGCGATCACCAGTTCGGCGGTTTGGCCGGCCTTCACGGCCACTTCCCTCCGCTCCGGCATATACTCGAAACCCCTCGAGACGGACAGTTCCGTGCGGCCGGGCGGGAGGTCTACTTCGAAATCGCCGTCGGTATGGAAATAGTGGTATTCGCCGGCCTGGTCCATGTGGTCGAACATCAGCCAGTCGGCGCGAAACCACGATTCCGTGGGCGCGTACGCCCGTCCGTCCGCCGCGGTCAGGTAGACGCGCGACCGCTGCACGCGTTTCGCCGCCACGTCCACAACCCGAACATGCAGTTTGCCCATCGTGCGCTTGTATGCGAGCCGGCCGATCTTGACCTGCTCCATCCTGCCGCCGAACCAGTGCCACAACCACAGCGATGTGTCGCCGGTCTCATTCGAGATGAACGCGATGCGGGTTCCATCGGGCGACCAGCGCGGCGTGGTGCGATCGAAATCGCCGTAGGTCAGCGGGAAGGCGTCGCCGCCCTTCGGAGGCATCGCCCAAAGCTGCTGCCACTGCCGGCCGAGATAGCTGCTGTAAACCAGCTTGGCGCCGTCGGGCGATAACGTAGGCCGGGCCTTCCAGGTGGTTTCTTCGTAATAGAACCGGGTCAGCGGCGCATCCGGCTCGGCCTTCATGCGGTAGAAGCCGCCTGACCCGTGTTTGTTGTCGCGGTTCGAGATGAGGATCAGTTCCTTACCGTCGCGCGTCCACGTGGGGTGGATGTGCAGAGCCCATTTTCCGTAGTACACAGTCGGCGGTACGAGTTCGAAATCCTTGGTCAGTTGCACGGGCATGCCGGGAATTCCGCTGCTCAAGGGCATGACATAGATGTTGTAGTTGCCGTTCGGCCACGTGGATACATAGGCAATCCGCGATCCATCGGGCGACCATTCCGGCTCGACATTGATCGAATTGCCGGAAGTCAACGCGCGGCTCTCGCCCGTGCGCAGATCGAGCAGCCGCAGGTGGATCTGCTCGTTCCAATCCGACGTGTAGACGATGAAGTTTCCGTCCGGCGACCAGGCCGGCATTCCCGCATAGCCCTGGTCCGTGGTGAGTTCGTGCGCGGTGGTCTCACCAAGTTTCAACCGCCAGATGGAGCCCTTCATCGAGAAGGCCAGGCTCTTCCCATCCGGCGACCAGGTAGGAAAATTCGGGCCGTTCGTGATTTGCGGAAGATAACATTCGAGCGTATAGGGCTCCCCTGTCATAATTCGCGAAAAAACTCTTCTCTGGCCCTGCGCCCACGCCATGGGCGCGAGCAGCAAACACAACGCAACGGCAAGTGCACGTGATGTCATCACGGTTGATTCTACACGCAAAGGACCCCGCGGCTTCACACGCTTCCCCCGGCGGGCTTAGAATGGAAGGCCAGGAAGGTTCCCATGACCATCAATCGCCGTCAGCTTCTAGGCTCCACTGCCGTGGGCGTATCCTCTTTCGCCGCGGCCGCCACCGCCACGCCTGACCTCAACTCGTTTCGCAAGGAATTTCCGCGCGTGACGCAGGAGGTTTACCTGGATGCGGCGGCCAACATGCCGCTGCCCACCTATGTGGCCGAAGGCATGCGCCGCTACATGGACTTTCACATGTACGGTCCTGGAGAAGGCCGCGGCCAGTATGCCGCCGAAACACTGCGCCAAGTCAAGCCGCTGTTCGGCAAACTCATCAATGCCAAGCCTTCCGAGATCGGCTTCGTTATCTGCACCAAGGCGGGAGAGTCCGCGGTGGTCAACGGGCTCCGCATCCAGGAATCCGGCGGCAACCTCGTCACGAATGATCTCCACTATGCCGGATCCATCCATGATTACGTGGGGCGCAGCAAAGCAGGCATGGACGTGCGCATCGTGAAGAACCGGAACTGGCGCATCGACCTCAAGGACATGGAGCGGGCCATGGACAAGAAGACGAAGCTCGTCTCCATCACCCTGGTCTCAAACGTCAACGGCTGGGTGGAGAATGCCAAAGCCCTCAGCGACCTGGCCCATGCGCACGGAGCGTATCTATATGCCGATATCATCCAGGCGGCGGGCAGCATCCCCGTGGACGTGAAGGCGCTTGGAATCGACTTCGCCGCCTGTTCCAATTACAAGTGGCTGCAAGGCGCGCGCGGCTCGGGATTTCTCTACGTCCGTGAAGATCTCCAGGAGTCGGTGGTCAAGGATCTCTGCTACCCCGGATACATTCATTTCAACTATGCCCCTTGGGTGAGCCGGCGCAACGGAGCGGACGATTTTCCGTATGAGGACCCCAAAGGCGCCGCCCGCTATGAGCCCGGCAATGTCAGCTATGTCGCCTACGCCGGAGAATACGAGGCGCTCAAGCGCATCCTCGCCGCCGGAATGGACAACATCTTCGCCCACGCCAAGCCGATGTGCGAGCGGCTGAAGAAGGAACTCCCCGGCCTCGGCTATAAGCTGATCACCCCGCCGGAGGCCCAAAGCTCGATCGTGGTCGTGCAAGCCAGGGATCTGAAGGCGGTGGAGGCGAAGCTGCGAAAAGCGAGAGTGCAGGTAACCACCACCGGCGAGAATCGCGTCCGCATCTCACCCGCCCTGTACAACAACATGGAGGATATCGCCCGGCTCCTGTCCGCCTTGGCGTGACCGCGGCAGGGCCGGGAACCGTCCGGGCATGGCGCGGCTTCTCTCCCTGGTAGATGCCGGCGCGGTGGATTCAGTCATCATTTGCTGGTTCGCCAAATGGCGTATCATAAATCGCCAGGAGGCCATAATTGGAAACCGAAGCGATTGCCGAAGCCCTGGGCGGCCGGAAGGTTCTGAAAACGGCGGTGAAGAAACCCGATGATCTGGCGCAATTGGTCCGAAAGGGCTTGCCCTCGGGGTCCGTCGCCGCCCTCGCCGAGACGCTCCATCTGGGAAACACCGTTCTCGCGAGGAAACTCGGCATCCCGCAACGCACCATGACGCGGCGGCTCAGCCAGGCATCCCACCTGACGCCCGCGGAGTCCGATCGCATGGTCCGTATGGCGCGAGTATACGCCAATGCGGTGGAGATGATCGGCGATCGGGAAAAGGCCATCGAGTGGCTCCGCACACCGAACCGCGCATTAGGTGGTGAACGGCCCTTCGATCAATTGGATACCGACATGGGTGCGCGAATGGTGGAGGACGTCCTCGGCCGCATCGCCTATGGCGTGTACAGCTAGTGCGGTTGTGGCGAATCTGCCGGCGGCGCTACGCTGCCGGGGAAGGTGCCCGCCTTTACGGAGGCCGTTGGAACAGCCGCGGAGTGCGCGTCGTCTATGCGTCAACTTCGCTCGCGCTGGCAGCAGTTGAGACTTTCGTCAATCTCGAACCGAATCTCCGTCCCGCCGACCTCGTCTCGATCGAAGGCAACATCCCGGAAGAAGTTGAGGTCGCGCGGCTCCATCCTGAGGTCTTGCCTCCGGATTGGTCTGCCAGCCGGGATGAGTCTTTGCATCGCTTCGGGGACGAGTGGATCCGCCGAGGCAGCACAGTAGGCCTGCTGGTCCCGTCCGCGGCTATCCGTGGCGAATGGAACGTTCTAGTGAATCCCGCGCATTCCAATTTCAGGTTGATTGAATTCCGAGATCCCGAGCCGTTTGAGTTTGACGTACGAATGTTCCGCTGATGTGCCTGGCGCCTCTCCGGCGGCCATGGCGGGGTGATGTCGTACAGTTGTGTCGTACACTCGGTACAATTGCATTCCTGGCGTGTCACGGCGCCAGGCGCTACCCTCCTGGCAGATAGCATGTATGACGGAACGAACCGTTTGCGATACTAATAACGACAATACGCTCGATGAGCGCCCAAGCAAGGCCAGCGGCGCTTCCTGGATCGAAAACATGAGACGCAGAGATTTCTTGCGCTGCTCCCCCGCGCTCATCTCGAGCGTGCGCGCCTTTGGCGCGCCGGCGGCGCCGAACATTGTCTACATTTATGCGGACGACCTCGGCTGGGGCGACGCCGGCTGCTACGGCGCGCAACGTGTCAGGACGCCGAACATCGATCGCCTGGCCCAGCGCGGCTTGCGCTTCACGGACGCGCACACCAGCGCCGCCACCTGCACGCCGTCGCGCTATTCGTTGTTGACCGGCGAATACGCGTTCCGCAAGCAGGGCGCTCGTGTGCTGCCAGGAGACGCACCGGCGCTGATTGAGCCGGGGCGCGTCACCATCGCCTCCATGCTGAAAGGCCGCGGCTACCACACCTGCGCCATCGGCAAGTGGCACCTCGGACTGGGCAACGGCAATGTGGATTGGAACACGGAGATCAAACCCGGCCCGCTCGACATCGGATTTGATGAGTGCTTCATCCTGCCCGCCACCGGAGACCGCGTGCCCTGCGTGTATGTGGAGAATCGCCGGGTGGCGAATCTCGACCCGAAAGATCCCATCAAGGTCGACTACAAAGGTCCGCTGGACGACCAGCCCACCGGCAAGACCCATCCTCAACTGTTGAAGATGCGCCCCAGCCATGGCCACGACATGACCATAGTGAACGGCATCAGCCGCATCGGCTACATGAGCGGCGGCCGGAAGGCTCTGTGGAACGACGAGACCATGGCGGACACGCTCACCAGACGCGCCACGTCTTTCATCCAGCGAAACGCCGCGCGCCCGTTCTTCCTCTACTTCGCCACGCACGACATCCACGTTCCGCGCGTTCCGAACCAGCGTTTTGCGAAATCCACTGAAATGGGACCGCGCGGCAATGTGATCGCGGAACTCGATTGGTGCGCCGGCAAGATCGTCGAGACGCTGGAAAAGCAGGGTATTCTCGAGAACACGCTGCTCATCTTCACGAGCGATAACGGCGCCGTCGTGGATGACGGCTACAGGGACGGCGCGGTGGAGAAACTCGGCTCGCACCGCCCCAATGGCCCCTTCCGCGGCGGCAAATACTCGAATTTTGAAGGCGGCACCCGTGTTCCTTTCATCGTGCACTGGCCCGCGCGCGTCAAACCAGGCGTTTCGAGCGCTCTTGTCTCACAAGTGGACCTGCTTCGTTCGTTCGCGCAGTTGACCGGAGCGGCGCTTCCGGCGGGCGCGGGACCGGACAGCGAGAACATGCTTCCCGCGCTGCTCGGAGAATCGAAGAAGGGCCGGCAAGTGATGATCGAACAGGCCGGACTGCTCTCGCTGCGGGACGGAAACTGGAAGTACATCCCGCCGGGAAAGGGTCCCAAGGTGCAGGAGAATACCAACATCGAACTGGGCAACGACCCTGATGGGCAGTTGTACGACCTTGCATCCGACGCCGGCGAAACCAGGAACCTCGCCGCGCAGGATCCCGGCCGGGTGAAGCGCATGGCGGCGGTGACGGAAAGAATCCGGGCCGCCGGCCACTAATTCGGCGAGCCAATCGCATAGAGGACGTTGCGGGTTCGAAGATACACTTTGCCGTCGCTGATTGCCGGAGTGGCGTAGATATCCGAGTCGAAATCATTGATCGCCAGAATCTCCCAATCGCCGGCCGCGCGCAGCACTACCACCTTGCCGTGCTCGCTGGCGATGTAGATCTTGCCGTCGACGCCGACCGGTGAGGCGTAGTAGTCTTCGAGCGCGCCCGCCAAACGCGCCTGCTTGAGCACCTTGCCGGTCCGGGCATTCAGGCTGGTGGCGATTCCCCCGCTGCGGAAGAGGAACACGACATCGTTATACACGAGGGGCGTCGGCACGTCGGGCAGCGATTTTTCATAGCGCCACAGCACGTTCGTATCGGTGACGTCGCCGCTGCCTCCGAGTTTCACTGCCAGCAGGCCGTTGCGCGAGGCGCGGCGGGTGCGGAAGAAGGTCCACTCCCGCTCATTCAAAAAACCGTCCCGGTCCAGGTCAATGGCGCGCCAGGATCCCGTGGGCTGCCAGGCGGGTGGAAGTTCCTTTTGGGCGAGTTTCCCGTCGTGATTGGCATCGGCAGCGGCGATCACTTCGTTGAAGGGGGGCAGTTCCACCTGCTGCCCGCTGTCGTTCCCCACCGTCCAGCCGTTGAAGTAGACAATATCGCCGGCAATGACAGGCGCGGATTTGGGCTGGCAGGTGAGGCCGTGAACGAACCAGACCGTTTCGCCGTTCACAACGGAATAGGCAGTGAGCTGGTAGGAACCGGGCGCGATGACTTGTGCCGGGCCGCGGGCAGGGCGGTAGACGAGCGGGGTGGAGTAGCCGTTGATGACGTTGCGTGGGGTTTTCCACACGACCCTGCCGCTATCCGCATCGACGCCGATGATGTATGCGCCGGTATCCTGATCGGAGACGAGGATCACACGTCCGTCGGCATAGACCGGCGACGCCACCACGCCGTGCTGGCTGTTGAACGGTCCCAACGGCAACCGCCAGCGTTCGTTCCCTTCGAGATCATAGGCGGCCATGCCGAAATCGGCGAAGAAGACAAACACGCTCTTACCGCCGATCACCGGCGTGGGCGCGGCGCGGTGATTGAGAGGGTTCTGCGCCTCGCGCCGGGGCGCGTGAACGGACCGCCGCCACTGAATCTTCCCGGTGAGGCGGTTCAGGCAGATGGTCAACAGGTCATCACCTTCGGCAGCCGTAAGAAAAATACGGTCTCCCACCAGGACGGGCGAGGACTTCCCTTCCGGCAACTCTGTCTTCCATAGAACGTTTTCCAGAGGTCCGAACTTCGCCGGCAGTTGCCCGCAGGAAGGGCAGAGTCCGGAGCCGTTCGGGCCGCGAAACTGAGGCCAATCGGCGCCGAGCAGGCTGAAGGCAATCAGCGGATAGAGAAGGGTGCGCATTGGACTGCTCCCTATAATATGCCCTCCAGCAAGTGCTAAGGGTACAGCGAAGGCAGCCGGCGCACCGCCGACATCCCGCCGTCCACGACAATCGAAGTCCCGTTAATGAAGCGGCTCTCATCGGAGGCCAGCCACACGGCGCACTCCGCGATGTCCGCGGGGGCGCCGAACTCGCGCGCGGGGTAGAGCGCGAGCAGGTCGTCGCGAAGCGCCGGGGCGGCATCGTATGCCGCGCGGGAGGACTCCGTGAGGATGGTGCCCGGGCAGATGGCGTTGGCGCGGATTCCAAATCGTCCGTACTGCTGTGCGAGCAGGCGCGTGAGAGATACGATGCCCCCTTTGGCGGCGGTGTAGGCCGCGAGGTGGATGCCGGTGAGGGCATTGACGCTGCCGAGTGACAGGATGACCCCGCGGCGGCGTTCGATCATCGAGGGGAGCGCGGCCTTCGAACATAGAAAGACGCTCTTCAGGCAGACATCCACCACGCGATCCCAGGCGGCCTCTGTCACTTCGTGCAACAGGCCGTCGCCCGTGGTGATAGCCGCGTTATTCACCAGGATGTCGATGGGGCCGGTTTCTGAAAAGACACGCGCCACATCGGACGCCGAAGCCACGTCCCCGCCGTGGTGCGTGAACCCTGCCTGCCCGGCGGGCGGCGCGATGTCCATTCCGTGGACCGCGGCCCCAGCCTGCCGCATAGCCTCCGCAATGGCCAGTCCGATTCCCTGACTTGCTCCCGTTACCAGCGCCGTTTGTCCTTGGAGTGAGTTCATGGCAGGGAAAGGATGAGGACGGAGAGGGCGCCGCAGACAATCCCCGCTGCGCCGGCCGCGCCGATGCGTTCCTTGAAAAGGATCACTCCGCCGAGAGCGACAAACAGCACATTCGCCGCCGAGGTGATGGGGAAGACCAGGTAGCCGGGGGCTCCGCGGGCGAGGGAGGAAACCAGGCAGAACTGGCCGAGAAAACTTGCCGCGGCCATGGCGGCGCCGATAGCCGCTTCCCGTCCGTAGGGCCGCGACAGACTCCGAATACTGTAGATCAGGGCGACGAGGAAGCCGGAAAAATACCACGCCAGCAGATAATGATTCTGATGGCCGCGCCCAAGGCCGCTCTCCGTCAGCACCTTCGCGCCGGTAAGGGCGAAGCCGTTGGCGAGCATGGCGGCGAGCATGAATTGCAGCCAGGTCATTGCGCCGCCTCCCGCGTGCGCTTCTCGATCCACAGCAGGAGCAGCGAAACCAGCATCGCGGCGAGCGCCCCCAGTTTCCCGAGGCTCACGTGTTCCCCATAGAGGAAGATGGAAATGAGCACTGGTATGGCCGCCGAAAGATTGACAATCAACCAGCTTGTGGCAATCTTGCCGTGGCGGACTCCTGTCTGGAACAGGAAGATGGCCGTGGCCCCGCAGGCTCCGCTTGGTATCGCGATTCGCCACACCGCGGCCGGGGGCGACGGATAGTGGCCGGCGGCAAGCATGGCAACGAGGGCAAACAGAGCCGACCAGCCGAACAGGAAGATGTTGATCTGCGCCGGCCGGCAATCCGTCTTGTCCGCCGCCTTGTGAAGCAGGCCTAAAACGACGTAGCAGCCCATCGCGCCGAATGCGAACAGGATGGCCACCGGCATCATTTATCCCCGGTAGCGGGCGACGGCGGCTTCATCGAGTTCGACGCCCAGACCGGGCTTGTGCGGCGCCCGAATCTTTCCGTTATGGAACTCGAGAGTTTCGGCCAGCAGATCGTGCTCATAGGCGAGTGTCCCGAGGATGTCGCAGGGGAATTCCTCGGCCCCGATTCCGATGGTCGCGGTTGCAAGGTGGGCCATCGCCGCGCAAGCGATGCCCAGTTCGAGATTACTGCCGACGGTACAGGTGAGCCCGGCCGCTTCCGCAACCGCCGCCATCTTGCGCGCCGGTCCGATGCCTCCGCCTTTGCCGACGTAGACGGACAGAATATCGGCCGCGCCCGCCCGCGCAATCGCCATCGCGTCCTGCAGCGTGTAGCAGCTTTCGTCGGCCATCACGGGCACGGGAACGTTCCGCCGCACGTCCACCAGCCACTGTAGATCGAGCGGCGCCACGGGTTGCTCGGCGAAGTAGATGTCGCATTCGTCCTTCAGCCGCCGGATGGTGTGGATGGCCGTGCGCGGGCTCCAGCCTCCGTTGGCATCCGCGCCCACGCGGAAGGACGGGCCCACCGCGGCGCGCACCGCCTTGACGCGCTCCACGTCACCCTCGGGTTCAATGCCCACTTTCACCTTGAGGGCCGTGAGCCCCTTCGAAACAGCCCACTCCGCGAGTTGGGCGGCACGCGCCGGTTCGGCGCCGGAGACCGACATCTTGATGGTCACCGCCTCCCGCACGGCGCCTCCCAGCAGCCGGTAGACGGGCAGATTCACGGACTTGCCCAGAATGTCCCACAGCGCGATTTCGAGGCCGGACTTGGTGAACGGATGATTGGCCACCGCGCGGCGCATCTTCACCGTCAGCCGTTCGATGTCGCGCGGATCTTCCCCAAGCAGCGCCGGCTCGAGGAAGTTCGAAATCACGTGGGCCGCGGTGGTGGAGTCTTCGCCGCTCCAGACCGGAGTCGCGGAAACCTCCCCTAAACCGGTGATGCCTTCATCCGTGCGCACCTTCAGCAGAAGAAAGGGCGACTCGGTGTGCAGTCCGAGCGCGCCCCGGATCTGAAACTCCGGCCGGATGGGAACGCGTACCGGGATCTTTTCAATGGCAGTGATCTTCACTCACAACACTCCGTATTCTTTCTGTATGGCCGCGTCAGGCGACCCTGTATTGCTCGATGACGGCATCGTTCACCTCGACACCCAATCCGGGCCCCTCCGGAACCCGCAGAAATCCATCCTCCATTCGCAGCGGCTCCCGGACCAGCATGCGGCTGAGCGGTCCCTGGGAAGTGGAGAACTCGACAAATTCCGCCCGGCGCTGAAACGCCGCCAGGTGCAGCGAAGCGGCGGTCAGCAGGCCGCTCGACCAGGAATGCGGAATCACCAGCCGGTTGGCCCGTTCCGCCATATGGACGATCTTGCGGGCGGCAGTGAACCCGCCGCAGCGTGTCAGGTCGGGTTGGAGCACGTCCAACTTTCCGCGCTCGATGAGTTGCGCGAAGCCCCACTCGGTGGCCTCCTGCTCGCCGCAGGCGATGGGCGTATCCACCGCCTCGCAGACGCGGGCGTAGCCGTCATAGTCTTCCGGATGCAGCAACTCCTCCACCAGAAAAGGCTGAAACTGCTCGATGGATTTCACGACCCGGATGGCCTCCTTCGGCGTCCGCTCCACGAACCAACCCGTGTCCACCAGCAGACCGTTGCCATCCCCCAGAGCTTTGCGCGCAGCCTCCACCAATTTCACGTCCAGCCGGTGATCCTTTCCGAAGACGCCCCACCCGAACTTCACCGCGGTGAAACCTTCATCGAGGTATCTCTTCACCGCCTCGCCCATGGCTTCCGGCGTCGGGCGGAACAGAGTGCTCGCATACGCCCGCACGCGGTCGCGGTGTTTCGCTCCAAGCACGATGTGGACCGGCTGGCCATAGAACTTGCCGCAAATATCCCACAAGGCGATGTCGATGGCGGAGATAGCCTGAATCGCCACGCCGCGCCGGCCATAGTAGATGCTGCCGCGGTACATGCGGTACCACAACCGTTCCACCTCCAGCGGATTCTGTCCGATGAGCAGCGAAGCCAGCCCGTCGAAGCATTCCATGCCTTCTTCCTGGCTCCAGCGCGGCGCGTCGACGCAAGCCTTGGCGACGGAGGCGCACGTCTCCATATCCGAATATCCGCGGATACCCGCGTCCGTCGAGACCTTGACGATGCCCATGTATGTGGGGCCGAGCGGCTCTTCCGCCCCTTCCGGGTTGTTGTACAGACCCGGCGACTTGAGCACCGACAGTTCGACGGCGGTAATCTTCAAGCCATTACCTCGCTCCAGGGCAGGGAGTCGGCGGCGACATAGAGAGTCTGGCCCTTCACGGGGCGCGCGGAGAGATGCATCATCAGCACATAGCCGGAGCGCTTGGAGCGGATTTCGAGAGGCGGGCTCGAATGATCGGAGAAGTCGTGGAGTCGTCCGATGAGATCGCCCTCTTCCACGGCGGCGCCCAGATCGACAGCGGGTTCCCAATACCCGTCCCTCGGACACGGCACGTAATAGTGAAGTTCGCTTGCGGTGGCGAGGATGGGCTCGGGGGACCCCGCCGGCCGGATGCGGCTCACTTCTCCTTCGAGCAGTCCATAGTGGCGCAGAACGTTCAACGTTCCTTCGTAGGCGTGGCGGACACCATGCCGCGATGTGGTTTCGCCTCCCCCGAATTCCCCGCCGATCGTGATCTTTCCTTCGGCTTCCGCTTCATCGGTGAGCAAGCCGGACGCCATGGTGCTCGCGTAAATGAGAACGAAGGGCGTATCGAACAGGCGCGAAACCGCGGCGATCTCCGCGCGCTGAGCCGGGTCCGGAATCGGATGAAACGAGGTGCAGATCGGGAATGCCCCCTCTTTGCCCCCCGAATGGATGTCGATGACAATGCGTCCCAGCGGGAAGACCCTCGTCTTCACGAAGTTCGAGATGCGGTAGGAGATTGTGCCGCGCGGGTTGCCAGGGAAAGCGCGGTTCATGTTGACTCCGTCCAAAGGCGAAGTGCGCGAATTGGCGATGCAGGCGCTTTCCGACAATTGAGGCATCAGCACTACCCTGCCCGTCATGGCCGCGGGATCGAGATCAGCGCACAAGCGCTTCACGGCAATCTGTCCCTCGTATTCGTTGCCGTGCGTGCCTCCGAAACAGATGACGTTATTTCTGTTTTGGCCCCGCAAGCCGTTGATTACCGTAAGCGGGACCAGTGAATAGCCCCAAGTCCCATCCAGGGGGAAGGCAATCTGGTAGTGGTGCTTGCCGGGTTTCTCGAAGTCGATCCGCGCGGGATCATGAATGACGATCGGCATGGGCCTCCATTGACAATACAAAGCGTACGCCAGATCGAGGGGGGCCGGTCAACTCAGGCATCGATGCCGAGAATGGACAGGCTGTCGCGGTTGAACATCTGTTCCATCTTCTCCAGGTTCAGCCGCGGCAGGTTGGTACCCTCCAGCATGTTGTTGATTGCCCGCATGCCGTCAAAGCTCGACTGATTCGTGGTGAACGGGTAGTCGCTGCCGTAGAGGACCTTGTGCCACACTCCGTACTCCTGCACCAGCATCAGCGATTGATAGAGCTGGAACGGGCGGTAGTGCAGAGCCGAGCAATCGGCGTAGACATTGGGGTGTTTCCGGATGGTGGCCACGCATTCGCCCTCATAGGGATGGCTCAGGTGCGCCAGGATGATCTTCACCTTCGGGAACCGCGTGGCGACGTCATCGAGATGGCGCGGCAGCGTGCAATCGAGCGGCGCTTGCGCCACGAACGTAGTGCCTGTATGCAGCAGCACCGGCAACTGATGTCTGGTGGCGTATTGCCAGATGTAATCGAACCGCCGGTCATTCGGATAGAAACCGGCGTACATCGAGAGCAGCTTGATCCCCTTCAGCTTCAGGTCCTGATGACCTTCCATCATCTCTTCCTGCCAGCCGGGTTGTGTGGGGTCCAGCGATAAAAACCCGATCAGCTTGTCAGAGTGGGACGCCGCGTAAGCGGCCACCTCATGATCGGGCACCCACAGGCCGGAAAGCCTGGCCTTGCCTCCAAAGACAATCGTCTTGTCGCAGCCGGCCGCGCTGGCCATGTATTCGTCGTAGCGGACGGTGAGGTCCACCTCCTGATCCCCGCGGGCGCGCTTGGCCTGGTTCTTGAAGTCGTCGGAGAAATGTTTGGGGTATTCCCAGAAATGGCTGTGAACGTCGACAATCACGAGCTTCAGCATACCCCAACAGCGGATCGTCAGGCGTGCCGGCTTTCAGGCCTCAGCCATCAGTCCGGACACCGGCTTCGCCGGGTGGAACGGCCGCATGGCTGATTCTTAGCCCGCCTTGGCCGCCGCTGCCGCGGCCTCGGGTCTGGCAATGCCCACCTTCTTGCGGATCTCGGTTTCGATGGTCTGGTACGTATCGGGGTGTTCTTTGAGGAAAGCGCGCGCGTTGTCTCGGCCCTGGCCGATGCGCTCGCCGCGGAAACTGTACCAGCTACCGCTCTTCTCGATGAGGTTGCTGGCGGCTCCAAGGTCAAGCAGGTCGCCTTCGCGGGAGATTCCTTCCCCATAGAGAAGGTCGAACTCCACCTCTCGGAAAGGAGGCGCCACCTTGTTTTTCACCACTTTGATTTTGGTGCGGGAACCGATCACGGCATCCCCGTCTTTGATGGCAGCCATCTTGCGGACTTCCATGCGGACAGTGGAATAGAACTTGAGTGCCCGCCCCCCGGTGGTGGTTTCGGGATTGCCGAACATGACCCCGATCTTCTCCCGGATCTGGTTGATGAACAGGAGACAGGTCTGGGTGCGCGCCGTAACGCCCGTGAGCTTGCGCAGCGCCTGAGACATGAGCCGCGCGTGGAGA
Organism: Bryobacterales bacterium; assembly: GCA_020847895.1. Lineage (GTDB taxonomy): Bacteria > Acidobacteriota > Terriglobia > Bryobacterales > Bryobacteraceae > CADEFT01. The sequence goes on along the minus strand of JADLBG010000234.1, from coordinate 2,912 downwards.
CCGACGTGGTTATCGCCCATCTCGCCCTCGAGTTCGGCTTTGGGAACCAGCGCGGCCACCGAGTCGACTACAATCGCGTCGATAGCGCCGGAGGCGACCAGCGAATTCGTGATTTCCAGCGCCTGTTCGCCGTAGTCCGGCTGCGAGACCAGCAGATTGTCCACATCCACTCCGAGCTTCCGGGCATAGGCGGGATCGAGGGCGTGTTCCGCATCCACGAACGCCGCGGTTCCCCCCTCGCGCTGCGCCTGCGCGATCAACTGCAGGGCGATGGTGGTCTTGCCGGATGACTCGGGGCCGAAGACCTCGATGACGCGGCCGCGGGGGAATCCCCCCACTCCCAACGCGGCGTCGAGCGAAATGGATCCGCTGGGAATCACCGGCACAACGGCCGCTTCGTTGGAACCGAGACGCTGAATGGAACCCTTGCCATACTGCTTTTCCAGGGCCAGTATCGCCTGATCGAGAATACGGCGCCGCTCGCGCGGGTCAGCTACCATGAACCACCTTCCTTCAGTAGGAAGGTGTGTCGTCCGAGGGGGAATTCTCAGGCGAAGGAAGGTCTTCGGCGGATTCGAGCGAGTCGAGGAGTTCCTCATCCCTGGCGTGCTGCTTCAGCACGCGCAGCGAATTGCCGCTCGAAAAGCCCGCCGCTCTCAATTTACGGTAGGCCGAAGCGAGGCCTTTCGGATCGGCCAGCACTTCAGCAAGAGGCTTGTTGCGGTATTTGCGGGCCAGGAATCGGGAGATGAGATCCAGTTCGTCCGTTGAGGCAAAGGTCGCGTTGACCGCCCGCTCCGCCAGCGACGGCGCGACACGCTTCGCCCGCAGGTCGGAAAGCACCCGGGCACGGCCGAACCCTTCGTTCTCCAGGCGCCGCGCGGCGTAGTGTTCGGCATACTGGCGGTCATTGAGATAGCCGTACTCCTTGAGGCGGGCGATCACCTTGTCGACATCGCCGAGTTTCTCCGCCTTCCGCCGGAGTTTTACCCGCAACTCTCCGGTGGATTGAGCACGCGCGCCCAGCGCCTTGAGCGCATAGTCGAACAGGGCCGCCTCCTCGAGCAGTTTCGGCCGCTTTCCGAATGGCATAAATGCTTCCGAAACGAGACTAGCAGATTCCATGCGGTGGTACACTAGGAAACAAGAAAAGGAGGCACAAACATGGATGAAGATAAACGGCTATCCTATTTTTTTCTTGGCCTCGGGATCGGCGTGGCCGTGGGGATCCTTTTTGCCCCGAAATCAGGCGAGGAAACACGGGAACTCATTCGCTCCAAGGCGGGCGACGGCCGGGATGTAATCAAGCGGCGGACCGGCGAATTGCGCGAATCAGCCGCCGACCTCGTCGATCGCGGTAAGAGCGCCGTGAGCCGCCAGAAAGACCAGTTGGCCGCCGCCGTGGAAGCGGGTAAACAGGCTTACCGCGAGGCGGTGTCCACCACGGGCTCCGAATCGTAACTTCAAACTTCAAACAGCTTCATGAACCAGGACTCGGTAATCATCCTTCTCACCATCTTTGTCGGGCTGGTGGCCGTAAGCCAGGTTGCTCAGATGATTGCCCTGGTGATGCTCCAGAAGCGCGCCAAGGCGCTCCAGCGGCAGATTTCGGAGTTCGCGCCGAAGGCCGAATCGCTGATGGCGTCCGCCAAAGAGGCGCTGGAGCACAGTAAGAAACAGATTGCCGAGGTCACGGCGAAGGCGAATGACATCCTCGACATCACCCGGGCGCAACTCGGGATGGTGGACAGCCTGATGACGGATGTCACCGCGCGCGCGAAGGTGCAGTTCGACCGGATTGAACTCGTCATGGACGACAGCCTGGCGAGGGTGAGCGAAACGGTGGCTCTGCTGCACAATGGCGTCATGAAGCCCCTCAAGGAGATTAACGGCATTTCGGCCGGCGTCCGGGCTGCGATCGCCCACCTGTTGCGCGGCCGCCGCCCGAGCGTCGCTCAAGCAACGCAGGACGAGGAGATGTTTATCTGATCGACATCCATAGCCACATCCTCCATGGCTTGGACGATGGAGCCAGGAGCCTCAAGGAGAGCGTGGCGATGTTGCGGATGGCGGCGGATTCGGGAACGACGGACATCGTCGCCACCCCGCACGCGGACCTGGAGTATACATTCTCTCCGGAAATGATCCGCCTGCGTGTCGAGGAACTGACGGCAGCCACCGGCGGCGTTCCCCGTATCTACGAAGGCTGCGATTTTCACCTTACCTTCGATAACATCCAGGACGCGGTGGCCAATCCGGCGAAATACACCATCAACCACAAACGCTACCTGATGGTGGAGTTCTCGGACATGATCATCTTTCAAAACACCGGAGAGATCTTCGATCGAATGATGGCGGCCGGCATCGTTCCAGTCATCACGCACCCCGAGCGAAACCAACTGCTGCAACAGCGGATGGGAACGCTGGAAAAGTGGGTCGCGAACGGATGCCTGATCCAGTTGACCGCGCAATCGCTGTTAGGACGCTTCGGGAAGACCGCCCGCCGGTTCAGCCTGGAATTGCTCGATCGCGGCCTGGCGCATTTCGTTGCCAGCGACGCTCACGATACGAAACACCGCCCGCCGGTTCTCTCCGATGCCTACCGGTGGACAGTCGATCACTACAGCCAGGGCCTGGCCGAGCGCCTGTTTGTGACGAACCCGCGAGCAGCCATCGAGGGGCACCCTCTTCCCGAGGCAGGTGGAGAAGCGGCGGGGAGAAGGCGGGCGTGGTATCAATTTTGGGGCGCCCGCGAGTGATGCGCGTCTCGCCCGGTCCAATCCAGGGAAATCCTTAATGTCCCTCGATTGTCTGCTATATTTGAAGTTCAGTTTTTTTCCTTATGACCCCTCCGGAGATGCAAGAACTCGTCTGTGCCCATAGCCCGGATTCCGACGACGCCTTCATGTTTT
>JADLBG010000233.1 GCA_020847895.1 Bryobacterales bacterium | reverse complement strand
TGGAAGCGAAGACCAGATGCCTGCCGTCCGGCGCCCAGGTCGGGTTCTCATTGCGCCCCCGCCCGAAAGTCAGTTGAACATATTCCTTCGTAGTGACGTCCATGACAAAAATATTGAAGTTCCCCGGCTCATAGCCGCTGGTCCAGGAAAAGGCAATATGCTTGCCATCGGGATGCCAGCTTGGATTGCTGGCTTGCCCTTGCCCCGTAGTAAGCCTTGTCACGTCCGCACCATCAATATTCATTTTATATATTTGTTGGGGTCCGCTGCGACCCGATACAAACACCAGGTCCGCTCCCGTCTTTGGGTTAACCTTCGGCTCCACTTCAATCGCCCGGCTGTTGGAAAGCCGCTGGAGTCCGCTGCCGTCCGCATTCGCGATATGCAATTGGGCATACCCGCTCACCTTCGAGGCAAACACGACTTTTGATCCGTCGGGGAAGAAGCTGAGGTTGGAGTTGAATGACGCGGAGGGATTGAGGAACGGGAGACGCCGTCCCGTATCCGTGGCGTGTATCATGATTACCGGCCCGCTCGCGGAAAAACGCGTGAAAGCAACCTTCGTTCCATCGGACGATACCGACGGCATGGTGCACAGCTCCGGATAGCGCGCGAACTGTTTCTGGCTTGTCCCGTCGTAGTCCATCACCCAGATCTGCTTCACTCCCGTCCGGTTGGAAACAAAAAATATCCTCGAGCCCGAAAGTCCCTCCAGCCCCATCAACTTCAGGATATCGGCCGCGAATTCGCGCGCTACCTGCTTGGCGCCCTCATTGGTCACGGGACCGAAGTAAAGTTTCCCGATCACCTGCGGGTTCTGCGGTTGCTGCACGTTGTACAACCACCCGAACAGAACAATCTGATTATTTTGAACCCCTGTATAACCAAAAGCCAGGTAGTTGGCGCTCACCGGAGGAGAAGACCAGTCAGAAAGCGCAAACCCCGTGCCGGTGGCGGATTCCTTTACATCCTGAGGCACTTGCGGGTGCATCCGGGGCAGCATGCTCGAGGGCACAACCTTAAACACGCCCGAATTGTCAATCTCCGAATAGAGCGTCTGGTTGAAAACGCCCATGTGTTGCTGCGCTTCGCCCGAGCCCCGGAAATCGGGGATTGCGATCACCGGCCGCTGGCCGCCGATGATGTTGATGATCATGTCGCTCCTCTGCTGGGCAACCAGCAGCCAGAGAGCCGCACAGGTAAATCCGAGAAAAAAGATCTTTTTCATCGCTTGAATTGGAATTGAAACTCCACGTTGGCTTTGTTGCGCGTAAATTCCGCGGGCAGTTGAGGCAGAGGGCTTGCCTCCTGCACCGCGCGCAGGGTGGATTGATCGAGCGCGTAATTGCCGCTGGTTTGGACCAGCCGCAAGTTCGACACTTCGCCGCTCCGCTGGATATCGAAATTGACGATGACTACTCGCGCGGAATTGAGACGCGGGTCAAGATTCTGAGTTCGCCACTTTTCGGCGACTCGCTGTCGGATCAGGTCGGCATACCAGCCGAGATGCGTGCCAAAGGGACTGCCCGCGCCGATCCCGATTCCGCCGCCCCCTCCGGGGATGCTGTACATCGGCGTCGCCATGGCGGCCCCGGTCGAACTCGAAAGGCGGTTCGGCCGGTATTCCGGCTCCGGAGTGTATCGCCGTTCCATCGACGCTACCTTTTTCTTCCGCTGGCGCTTGTTCTTCCGCGGCCTCTCCAGCGGAACCGCATCCTCTTCTTCTTTTTCTTCCCGTTTCGCTTCCGGCTTGGGGCGCTCAGGAACCAGAGACTCGGTATCGTTGGCGACTTTGTTGGTAATCCCCTCGCGATGGGGCATGGGAATGGTATCCACCGTAGTGATAGTCGCCGCGCCGCCGATGGAATTCGGATCGCCGAAAGTATCCCTCGCCCGGTTCGCCCACCACGTCCAAAAGACAACCGTGCCCGTCACCAGAAGGTGAAACGTCAGCGACGCTAACAACGGCTTCTTGAGATGCTGGTCCCGGTCGAATTCTTCGGCGTAGGCCACCATTTCCATTATCGCCTTTTGTCCGCGATATCCTCCGTCTTCGTTACCAGGCGTGCATCGAACCCGGCAGCCTTGACCTCGCTGACCACTTGCGCCAGCACGTCCCAGGTGAGATTACGGTCCGCCCTGACATACACTGCCTTGGTGGATGGGCCGAACTTCTTGAGCACGGCGTCGCGCAGGTCCACCAGTTTCAACGGCGCTTCATTGAGATAGACCTCGCCCTTCTTGGTGACCGAGATGACCGGCAATTCCTGTGCGCTCTGCTGCTGCTGCTTGACTTTCGGCACATCGATCTCGAGCCCGAACTCCATCACCTGCGCCGTAAGCATAAAGATGATGAGCAGCACGAGGACAACGTCCACCAGCGGCACCACGTTAATCTCGGACATCGTGCCGATGCCGCCCCGCCGCCGGCGCCCGCTCGTTTCCGATCCTACAGAAAAGGCCATCGCGCGCTACTCCTCATAGGTCCGCTCCGTGAGGTTCATGAACTCCAGAGCGAATTCATCCATCCGCACCGCCATGTCTTTCACGACGTGCCCGAAATGGTTGTAGAAGATAGCGGCCGGGATGGCGGCGCCGAGACCCAAGGCCGTGGCCACCAGCGCGTCCGCGATACCCGGGCCGACCGCCCGCAGGCTGGCGGCCCCGGAGAAACTCAGCGCGTTGAACGCCTCAATAATGCCCCACACGGTTCCGAACAGGCCGATGAACGGGCAGACGGTGGCCGTGGTGGCCAGCCAGTTCATCCGGCTCTCGATACGCGAAGTCTCCTGGCTGATTCCGAGTTGCAGCATGCGCTCAATGGCGGTCTTGTTGCGCAGTTTGCCGAGCGACTTCACCTGGCGGTCCACTTCTTCATAGCCAAAACCATAAACGGACGCCAGCGGCGCATCGCGAAACTGTTCGGAGGCCAGAGCCAGCGCCTCCATTCCCGGAGCTTTGTGGAACGCTCGCAGGAAACTGATGTTCGAAACACGGGCCTTGCGGAGCATGTTCCATTTGGCGAACACCACCGTCCAGGAAAGCACGGAAAAGATCACCAGCAGGATTAGCACCGCCAACGGGATAGGCTTGTCCGTGTTGATGAAGTCCAACATGCGGATCTGGAGCAGCGCGGCTACCGGCAGTACGGTCAAACGAACTCCTTTCTAACACAGGGGCCATCGCGCCCGGAGGCTCGCGCAGGCTAGTACCATGATAGCGGAGACTACGGCCGGGGGAGAGCCGTAAAAAACAATAATCGTGAATATTGTTCTGACGGAACGGCAATCGCCAACACCTCACGCGATCGCCACGGCGTCCACGCTATCCAGCCGTATGACGATGCGGCTGTAGCTTTGGTTTCTCCCTTCCACCATCCCGTTGCCGATTCTTGTCACCACGATTCCGATGGTGTTTCCCTTGATGTAGAAATTGAGCCCCTTCCTGGTTTCGAGGCTTGCTTTCAGCAGTTCATCGAACATGTTGCGTTCCTCCTGGAGGGGCGCGGCTACGGCGGATGCGGCCAACATTGCGCCGGCGCCGGTGAGTTGTCGTCTGGTCATATATCGCCTTCCAGACTGGCAGGCGGATTTTTCCCGAGGATTCTATCAGGAGGGTG
>JADLBG010000232.1 GCA_020847895.1 Bryobacterales bacterium | reverse complement strand
TCGCCTGGCGCTACCCCATGCAGGACATGGAAATCCAGAACGGCGCCAAACTCACCGTGCGCGAATCGCAAATGGCCGCTTTCGTGAATGAAGGAAGGATGGCGGATGTATTCGGGCCGGGCTTGTACACCCTCAGCACGCAGACCCTTCCCCTGCTCACCAACCTCATGAATTGGGACAAGATGTTCCAGTCCCCGTTCAAAAGCGACGTGTATTTCTTCGCCACGCGCCTGCAAGTGAATCAGAAGTGGGGCACGGCTACCCCGGTCACGGTGCGCGACAAGGACTTCGGCGCCGTCCGCCTCCGGGCCTACGGCATCTACGCCTGGCGCGTCACCGATCCGCGCGCTTTTCAAACCAACGTCAGCGGCACCCGAGAGCTCTACCAGGTGGCCGACATCGAAGGGCAACTCCGCAATACCATCATCGGCCGCATGACCGATACCTTCGCCGAAAGTCAAATCCCCTTTCTCGACATGGCGGCCAATCAGGTGGAACTGGCGCAGAAGATCGCCGACCACCTCAAGCCTGAGTTCACACGCCTCGGACTCGCCCTCGACAGCTTTGTCGTCGAAAACCTCTCCCTCCCCGAAGAGTTGCAGAAACGTCTCGACGAGCGCATCGGCATGAACATGATTGGCGACATGGGCCGCTACACGCAGTTCCAGGTTGCCCAATCCATGCCCATCGCAGCGGCCAACGAGGGCGGCGGCGCGGCAGGCATCGGCGCGGGTCTCGGAGCCGGCCTGGCCATGGCCCAGACCATGATGGGCGCCATTCGGATGCCCGGCGCGGGCGGCGAGCCGCAGCCACCCTCCGTTGGTCCCGCTCCTGTTCCTCCCGCGGCCCCGGCGGCGGGAGGTGGCGCAACCGCCCCCGGCAAGGATACGAAGTTCTGCATCGAATGCGGCGCGTCCATGCCGTCGCGAGCGAAATTCTGCCCCAACTGCGGCGGCGCCCAAGGATAGCCCCGCTGGTGGTACGCTATACAAGTCAATGACAGGCCGCGAGTGGATCGTGGACGCGTACGGCTGTCTGCCGGACACGCTGAAGGACCGGGACCGTCTGGAAAAACTCTTCCAGCGCTTGATCGAGCTGCTCGATCTCCATCCCGTGGCTCCGCCTCAGTGGCACGAGTTCCCTCACCCGGGTGGGTACACGGGATTTGTCATGCTCTCTGAATCCCACCTCGCCTGCCACACCTTCCCCGAGCATGGGTCGCTGTGTCTCAACCTCTTTAGTTGCCGTCCGCGGCCCGAGTTCAACTATGTGTTCGTTCTCACCCGCGAGTTCGGAGCGGAAAGCGTGCGCGTGAGAAGAATTGAGCGGCCTTACGGCGTCTTGCCGCCCGCCGCATGAGGAGACAATGAGCCGGCCAGCGGGAAATTGTCCGAACTGTGGCGCTCCGGTGGAGTTCCAGTTCTCGAGCGCCGTTCAGACCACCTGCCCCTACTGCCACTCGATCCTTGTGCGGCAGGATGTAGACCTGAAGAAAGTCGGAGAGGTAGCCGACCTGCCCCCCGAGATCTCGCCTATCCAACTCCTCACCGAGGGCATCTACAAGAACAAGTCCTTCCGCGCCGTCGGCCGCATCATCTACCAGTACGAACTCGGCTATTGGAACGAATGGCATTGCGTCACCCAGCAGGGCGAAAGCCTCTGGCTTTCCGACGCCATGGCCGAGTATGCCGTCTCCGCCCTTGTAAAGCCCACGAAACCCCTGCCTGATCCGGGAAACGCCTACCGCGGCGCGCGCATCGAATGGAACGCGGCTACCTTCGAGATCACTTCCGTCAACCGCGCCCGCTACCTCGGCGTCGAAGGCGAACTGCCCTTCGAATACTGGGACAAATCCGAGATGGTCTTCGCCGACCTGCGCAACAACTCCGCGCAATTCGGAACCATTGATTACAGCGAATCCCCGCCGCTGCTCTTCATCGGCGAGTTTGTCAGCTTCGATTCGCTCGGACTGCGGAACATCCGCGAATTCGAAGGCTGGTAGATGAGCACCCAACCGCGGCCGATGCCCAAAGTCCGATCGCTCGCTTGCCCCAATTGCGGCGGCACGGTGGAAGTGCGCGGGCTTGGCCGGACGCTCACCGTCGTTTGCATCCAATGTCTTAGCGTCCTCGATGCCACCACTCCCAGTCTACAGGTGATCCAACAGTTCCGCGCCAAGGAGCGCTTTCGCCCCCTCATCCCGCTTGGCGTGCGCGGTAAGCTTAACGGCATCCTCTACGAGGTCATCGGCATGCAGGTGCGCCAGATGACGGCCGATGGCGTGGCCTACCACTGGAGTGAGTACGTCCTGTTCAACCCTTATCGAGGCTTCCGCTATCTCACTGAATACAACGGCCACTGGAACGTGGTTTCCATCCTGCAGGCGTTGCCCCAGGCCGCTACGCGGGGTATACGTCCGGCCGCTCTCTATATGGGCGCTACGTACCGCCGCTTCCAGGGCTACCAGGCCGCCACCATCTACGTGATGGGCGAATTCCCCTGGCGTGTCCAAGTGGGCGAATCCGTTCAATGCGACGATTTCATCGCTCCTCCCCGCATGCTCTCCCGCGAGCAGACCAGCGACGAAACCGTCTGGTCACTCGGCGAATATACACCCGGCGCCGTCATCTGGCAGAGTTTCGGCCTCAAGGGGAAGCCTCCCATCCCCGCCGGCGTCTTCGCCAACCAGCCATCTCCCGCCGGAGGCCAGATCGGCGCCGCCTGGAAACGTTTCCTCGTCTGGCTGGCGGTCCTGATCTTCATTCAGTTCACCGCCATGCTGTTCCACGCCGGCAAGACAGCGTTCTCCCAGCGGTACTCATTCACCCAGCAGACCGCGGGGACGCACGAGAACTCCTTCGTCACCGATGTCTTCGAACTATCCGGGCGAATCTCTGACGTGGAGGTGAAGGTGAACACTGACCTCGACAACAACTGGGCCTATTTCAATCTGGCGCTGATCAATGCGGACACCGCGGACGCCTACGATTTCAGCCGCCAGGTGAGTTACTACCACGGCCGCGACAGCGACGGAACCTGGACCGAAGGCGGCTCGAAAGCATCCGCCGTGCTGCCCTCCATCCCGGCCGGCAGGTATTACTTGCGCATCGAACCGGAGATGGATACCGCCGCGGCGCGCTCCACTGCCAACTCGATGCGTTATCAGATCCAGGTGATCCGCGACGTGACCACCTGGTCCTTCTTCTTCATCGGTGTTGTGCTCCTCTTGATTCCGCCCATCTGGAAAACGGTGCGCGGCGGCAGTTTCGAACAGAAGCGCTGGGCCGAGAGCGATTACTCCGGCGGCGGGTGAGGAAACACGGCAATGATACGATCGTTGTTTTCCATATACGGCTTGCTCATCGCGAGCTTTGTGGGATATTCGCAATGGCGCGGGTGGAGTCTCGACCGGGTGAACGAGGTGCGGAACGTGCCCAAGTCCATCCGCGATAATCCCGGCGCCTGGCGTTCGCATTACGGCGGCGGCATTGGCCGCTACTACGGAGGGAAATAAAACCATGGTGGACTTCCATCCCGGGTTCCTGTTAAACGCCCTGATCTTCGCGATCCTGGGCATTGTGATCTTCATCGCCGCATTCGCGGTGGTCGACAAGTTGACGCCCTATGCGCTCTGGAAGGAGATTGTCGAGGAGAAAAATGTCGCGCTGGCGATCCTCGTCGGCGCCATGTCCATCGGCATGTGCATCATCATTGCCGCTGCGGTCCACTAGGCAGCCTTGGCGTTCCTTCTTCTCATCTCGACCTTCCTCATCGCGGCCTGTGGCCTCATCTACGAGTTGCTGGCCGGTACGCTGGCGAGCTATCTCCTCGGCGATAGCGTGCTCCAGTTCTCCACCGTCATCGGCAGCTATCTCTTCGCCATGGGCATCGGCAGTTTCCTGTCGAAATACATCGGCCGCGGACTGGTGACCCGCTTCGTCACCATCGAACTCATGGTCGGCATGGTGGGCGGCTTCTCCTCCACCATCCTGTTCGTCGCCTTCGCCTATACGCAGGGATTCCGGCTGCTGCTCTACGTGCTGGTCATGCTCATCGGAATGCTCGTGGGCCTCGAGATTCCCCTCATGATGCGTATCCTGAAAGACCGCTTCGAATTCCGCGACCTCGTCGCCCAGGTACTCACGTTCGACTACCTCGGCGCCCTGGGAGCTTCTCTCGTCTTCCCTCTCTGGCTGGTACCCCAACTGGGCCTCGTCCGCGGAGCCATCTTCTTCGGCATCCTCAACGCCGCCGTCGCTCTCTGGACCACGTTCCTCTTCCAGGACCGCATCGGAGGCGTCCTCCGTCTACGCGTGCTCTGCCTGCTCGTCATGGCGGCGCAAGGCGTTGGAATGGCCTACTCCACCCATATCCTCGACATTGCCGACAGCGCCCTCTACGCCGACGAAGTGATCTTCGCCCGCACCACGAAGTACCAGCGAATTGTGCTCACCAAATGGAAGGACGACTTGCGGCTGTTTCTCAACTCGCACCTCCAGTTCAGTTCCCGCGACGAGCGCCGCTATCACGAGGCGCTTGTTCATCCCGGTCTCTCCGCCGTTCCCGGCGCGCGCCGCCTGCTCGTGCTCGGAGGCGGCGACGGGTTGGCCGTCCGCGAACTGCTGAGGTACCCCTCCGTCGAGAGCATCACCCTCGTCGACCTCGACCCCGAAATGACCCGCCTCTTCTCCACCCATCCCATCCTCAAAGGGCTGAACCAGGGCTCCCTCACCGCTCCCAAGGTGAAGGTGATCAATGCCGACGCCTTCCCGTGGCTCGATTCGCACACCGGCGTCTACGACTTCATCGTCATCGACTTCCCCGACCCCACCAGCTACTCCCTCGGCAAACTCTACACCACCGCCTTCTACCGCCTCATGGCGAAACACCTCTGCCATGGCGGACTTGCCGTGGCCCAATGCAATTCGCCACTGTACGCCCGCCTGAGTTTCTTGTACATCGCGGAAACCATGAAGCAGGCTGGCTTGAAGGTCTATCCCTACCACGCCTACGTGCCCTCCTTCGGCGAGTGGGGCTTCATGCTCGCGGGCACGCGTGATTACCAACCGCCCAGTCACCTGCCGCAAGACCTCCATTTCCTCACCGTGGCCATGCTGCCATCCCTGTTCCAGTTCCCCGGCGATATGGGCCCCGTCCCCGCCGAGCCCAACCGCCTCAACGACCAGGTGCTGGTCCGGTACTATGAGCGAGAGTGGCAGGCCGTTGCAAAATAGCCGCCGCCGGTTCCTCTCGGCCGCTCTGGTGGGCCTTTCTCAAAAAGCCAGCCGTCAAGTCGAAGGCCGCATCGTCGATGACTCCCACCTGCTCGGCCACAAACTGCGCGACCGCGCGAAATTCCCCTCCCCCAAACAGCAGGTCCGTGTCCCCGTGGTCATCGTAGGCGGCGGCATCGCCGGCCTCAGCGCCGCGTGGCAGCTTCAGAAAAAAAGATTTTCGGACTTCGTAATCCTTGAGATGGAGCATCAGGCCGGCGGCAACTCGCGCTGGGGCGAAAACGAAATCTCCGCCTACCCCTGGGCCGCGCACTACCTGCCCGTTCCCAACCGCAACTCCACTCTCGTCCGTGAACTATGCGAGGAGTTCGGACTCATCGAAAATGGCCGCTTCAATGAACTGCACCTCTGCCACTCCCCGCGGGAGCGCCTCTTCCTTTACGGACGCTGGCAGGAGGGCATCGAGCCCGATATAGGCGTCACGCGCGAACACCGGCGGCAATTCCGCCGCTTCGAGGAGCAGATGGCGGCATTCGCCGCCACGGGCCAGTTCACCATCCCCCTCGAACCCGGAGGCAAACCCTCTCCTCTTGACAACATCTCCTTCGAGCAATGGCTGCGCGATCAGAGGTTCCATTCACCTTACCTCGACTGGTACGTCAACTACGCCTGCCGCGATGACTACGGGGCCCTCGCCCGCGACACCTCCGCCTGGGCCGGCGTCCACTACTTCGCCTCGCGCCAGCACGACGAAAAAGGGCCCTTCACCTGGCCCGAGGGTAACGGCTGGCTCGCCAGGCGCCTGCTCGAAAAGCTGGGAAAATTTGTCCACGCCGCGTCCATGGTGAACCACTTGGAGCGCGCGGGCCGTCACATCCGCGTGCGCACCGAACAGGCCGAATACCAGGCGGAGGCCGTCATCTGGGCCGCCCCCACATTCCTCCTCCGTTATGTGCTCGACGCGCCGCCCGACACCTCCGGCCTGGTCTATTCCCCCTGGATGACCGCCAATCTTACCCTTGACCGCCTGCCGCGCGAGCGCAATACCGAACCCGCCTGGGACAACGTCATCTACGACTCCCCCGCCCTCGGCTACGTCGTCGCCACCCACCAGAGCCTCCGCTCCTTCATCGACAAAAGCGTCTGGACCTACTATTGGTCCCTCGCCGAAGGAACCCCGGCCGCCAACCGCCAATTGCTGCTCGATAAGGATTGGAACTACTGGAAAGAGGCAATCCTGAATGATCTCGAAAAGGCCCACCCTGATATCCGCCAGTGCGTCTCGCGTATCGATGTGCTGCGCCTCGGCCATGCCATGGCCCGTCCCGTCACCGGTTGGATGTGGAACGATAAACGCCGCCGGCTCGCCGATTGGGGCGGGGACATCGTACTCGCCAACTCCGACCTCAGCGGCATGTCCATCTTCGAGGAGGCCCAATATCACGGCGTCCGCGCCGCAACCCGCGTCCTCCACCGCCTCGGCCGCGCCTAGCCGCGCAGCTTGTCGATTTCCGAAAAGATTTCTCCGAGGTCGAGCACGATCTCCTCAGCCTTCAATACCGACCCGTTTGCTTCCTCCACCCCGTCTTTCGTGTAGGTCCACGCCCGCCGCTGCACGGGATCAATCGCCCACACGGCGGGGACGCCGAAAGCAAGAAAATCCCGGATCCTCGCCTCCACCCGTCCCAACCGGTCCTCGGGCGAAAGAATCTCGACGCACAACAGCGGCGGCACCGTGATGATGCCGCTCTTGGGCCAGCCTCTCATCAGACAAATATCGGGGATTCGAAAGCGCGACGGCGCCACCTGAACCCGCGCCTCCGTGACCACGAAGAGACGCTTGGATAAACACTGCGCATCCAACCAGGCAGTAATTTTTGCCTGCACCAAAGCGTGCTCGAATTCGCCCAAGTTCCTCTCCTCCAGCGCGCCATCCACGTAATCCACATCGGGATCGTAGCTGGTTCGGAGGTATTCTTCGATCGGAACCAGGGCCGTTCTCGCCATGCCCTTGATTGTAGCGCCCCCTATCCTTCGGTCATCTCATCGATCGTGGCGAAGATCTCCGGCAAGTCAATCGAGAATTCCGGCGCCTCGCACCGGAGAATCCCATCCCTGATTTCGTAATCGCCATTGCTGGTATATTCCCAGGCTCGCCGTTCCCGAGGATCGACCAGCCAGCAGCGCCGCACCCCGAAGCGAAGATAGTCATCCATCCTCGCGCGGATACGCACCTGCCGGTCTTCAGGGGACAGAATCTCGACTATGGCCACGGGCGGACTGGCGAGGATGGGAGTCTTCCGCAGTTTTCCTTCCAGGATCACAACATCCGGCACGCGGAAATGATTTGCCGAAACCTGGGTTCTGAATTCCACTCGGGCCGTGAGGCCCTGTTTGCGGTATTTGGACAAGAACCAGTGGAGCAGTTCGCTTTGAAGATCAGAATGCTCTTTTTCCCCCATGTTCCTCTCCTCCAGCGCGCCATCCACGTAATCCACATCGGGATCGTAGCTGGTCCGGAGATACTCTTCCACCGCAACCAGAGCCTGCTTTTCCATGCCTCGATTGTAGCGCCGCGACTCCTCACGCTATAGTCAAACCTTCGCCCCCGTGGTTCTCATTCAGCACGTCTCGAAAATCTACCGCCTCTATCGCCGCCCCCTCGACCGGCTGATCGAAGCGCTTCCCGCCTCCGGCAAGCGCCACACCGATTTCTGGGCGCTCAAGGACATCAGCTTCGGCGTCGAGCGCGGCGAAATCGTCAGCGTCGTCGGGCCGAACGGCTCCGGCAAGAGCACCCTCCTCCAGATCGTCAGCGGCATCCTCCAACCCACCAGCGGCCGCGTCCGCGCCGAAGGCCGCGTGGCCGCCCTGCTCGAACTCGGCGCGGGATTCAACCCTGAATTCTCCGGCCGCGAGAACGTCTTCCTGAGCGGCGAAATCATGGGGCTCTCGCGCAAGGAGATGGAGCGCGCCTTCCCCAAGATCGAAGCCTTTGCCGAAATCGGTGAGTTCATTGACCGCCCCGTGAAAGAATACTCGAGCGGCATGTACGTGCGCCTTGCCTTCTCCACCGCCATCCATGTCGAACCCGATGTCCTCATCGTCGATGAAGCCCTCAGCGTAGGCGATGCCATCTTCTCGAGCCGCTGCATCCAGAAGTTTGAAGAACTCAAGGCGCGCAAGGTCACCACGCTCTTCGTCTCCCACGATCTCGGCCTGGTGAAACGGCTTTCCAACCGCGCCGTCTTCCTGCTCAACGGCCGCATGGAAGCCATCGGATCGCCGCGCGACGTCGTCAACCGCTACGTCGGCCTGGTGCACGAGCGGCAGCGCGCCCATTTGCCCGCAAACGGCGAGCCGCCCGCGCTCGGCGGCAGTTTCCGCCACGGCGACGGCGCCAGCCGCATCACGGACATCTGCATCCTTAACGCATCCGGCGCTCCTACCACCGCCGTCTTGCGCGGCGAGCGCATCACCATCCGCCTTCAAGCCCGGTTCCATTCCCCCTCGCGCGAGCCTGTCGTCGGCCTGCTCATCCGCAACCGCCTCGGCATCGACGTCTTCGGCACCAACACCCGCGTCGAGCAGGTCTCGCTCGGCGAGTTCGCTCCAGGCGAGTTGTTAGAATTGGACTTCAGCTTCGAGTGCTGGCTGGCAAGGCATGAGTACACGCTCACCGTAGCCACGCAGCATGCCGACGGCCCCAGCCAGGACTGGCTCGATGATGTGGTATCGTTCACGGTCGTGGATCCGAAAGAGATCGCCGGAGTGGTGGACTTGCAGGCAAAGATCGAATGGCGGAAGGAACCCAAATGAGGGCGGGCGTATCCGCGGCATCGCCCAGCGAAGACCGTAGATTCTTCGGCCACCCGCGGGGACTCTCGACGCTCTTCTTCACGGAGTTCTGGGAGCGCTGGGGCTACTACGGCATGCGCTCCCTGCTCATCCTCTTCATGACCGCGGCAACCACCGGCGGCGGTCTCGGCTTCGACGTGGTGAAAGCGAGCGCCATCTACGGCCTCTACACTTCGATGGTCTACATGGTGAGCCTGCCCGGCGGCTGGATTGCGGACCGCATCCTCGGCCAGCGCCGCTCCGTCCTCATGGGCGGCATCATCATCGCCGCCGGATACCTCATGCTGGCCGTGCCGGGCGAAGCCGTCTTCTACACCGGTCTGGTGACCGTCATTGCCGGCACCGGCCTGCTCAAGCCCAACATCAGCACCATCGTCGGCCAGCTTTACCGCCAGGGCGACCCGCGCCGCGATGCCGGCTTCTCCATCTTTTACATGGGCATCAACATGGGCGGTTTCTTCGCCCCCATCTTCTGCGGCCTGGTCGCGCGCAGCTACGGGTGGCGCTCCGGAATGGCCCTCGCCGGAGTCGGAATGGTGGCCGGTGTCGCGCAGTACCTTTACGGCTACCGCTTCCTCGGCGAGGCGGGGCTGCATCCCGTAAAGACTTCCGCCGAAGACTATGCGCGGCAAAAAGGGTTGCTCTGGAAAAGCCTCGGAGCCATCGCCGCATTGTTCATCGCCGCCATCGCCGCCGACACCGCCGGGATTCTCCACATCACCGCCAAAGGCCTCAATGAGGCCGGCGGCACGGGTCTGCTCCTCCTCACCATCGCATTCTTCGGCTGGCTGTTCACCGCCGGCGACTGGGATTCCACCGAGCGCAAGCGGCTCATCGTCATCGCAGTGCTGTTCGCCGCATCCTGCCTCTTCTGGTCCGTCTTCGAACAAGCCGGTTCCACATTGAACATCTTCGCCGCTAAAAGCACGGACAACCGCATCTTCGGCTGGGAATACCCCGCCGCCTGGATGCAGTCCCTCAACGGCCTGTTCATCTGGACGCTCGCCCCCGTGTTCGCCTGGATCTGGATCAAAATGGGCTCCCGCGAGCCTTCGAGCCCCACCAAGTTCTCCTGGGGCCTGGTCTTCGTCGGCCTCGGCTTCCTGGTTCTCATCGTGCCCGCCGGCCTCGCCGCCACGGGAGCCAAGGTGAGCCCGCTCTGGCTCGCCGCCACTTACCTGCTCCACACCTTCGGCGAACTCTGCCTCAGCCCGGTGGGTCTGAGCGCCATCACGAAACTCGCCCCTGTCCGAGTGGCCGGACTCATGATGGGCGTGTGGTTTCTCTCCATTTCCATTGGCAACTACCTCGGCGGGCGCATGGCCGGCCTCTACACCTCGCTCCCGCTTACGTCCTTGTTCGGAGCCGTGGGCGGGTTCGCCATCATCGCCGGACTCTTGCTCGCCGTCTTTGCCAGGCCGATTACGAAGCTCATGGGAGGAGTGAAATAG
>JADLBG010000231.1 GCA_020847895.1 Bryobacterales bacterium | reverse complement strand
GTGGCGCTGACCAGGGAACTGCGCGAGCACGGGATCAAACTGCTGGGGTCGACAATCGTGGGCCTCGAGCACCACACGCCGGAAAACATAGCGGACGAAATCGAGCATGCGGTTTCGCATGAGACCGATTTCCATCAATTCATGCTGTACACTCCCGTCCCGGGAACGCCACTGCACCGGGAAATGCGGGAAAAGGGCCTGCTTCTGGATGTGGACTTGGCCGACATCCACGGGCAGCACAAGTTTAACTTTGTGCACCCCGCCATTTCGCGGGATGATTCCAATCGTTTCTTGAACTGGGCTTTCCTGCGGGACTTCGAACGTAACGGCCCAAGTTTGTATCGCATCTGCCGTACAACCATGCACGGGTGGAAGCGGTATCGCAATGATCTCGATCCTCGGGTGCGGGAGCGCTTCGAGTGGGAAATCCGCTCGATGAAGACCGCATACGGCGGATTGTTGTGGGCGATGGAGCGGCAACTGAGGCGGAGCAACGAGGCGATGAGCCGGCAGATCCGTGAGTTGCGCAAGGATATGGGCCGCGAATTCGGCGTGCTTACTAAAGTGATGGCGCAGATACTGGGTCCGGCATTGCTCTGGACAAGCCAGCGGGAAGAGAAACATCTGGCGAAGGGAAAGACATACGAGCCGGAAACATTCGTCGAGCGCCGGAATTGGGTGGAGGCGTAACGCGGGTACCAGGCAGTCGACCCGCGAAACGGCCTCATCTCCTCCAAAAAACTGAAAATACAGAAAATCCCGGTTACAAGCTAGCCCGCAAAGGGGCCGCCGCCCTTCAAGCCCGTGCGGACTCGCAACGTGGCCCGGCGGCGAGCCTCCGTTTTGCGGGCGGGTCCTTAGAAGGGCTTGGACTCTGCGCTACCATCAGGAGGGCCACCCTATGCGACGCCTGCTCGCCTCCTGCGCTTTATTGACTCTGGCCGCCGGCGCGGCGGAGATTCACACGGAAAGAATATTCGGACCGGAGACGCCGACCGGCCCCTACAAGCATCCCGCCTGCATGACGGAGTTGCAGAACGGGGACCTGTACCTTGTCTACTACGGGGGCAAGGGGGAGTATGCCACGGATACCGCGGTGTACGGGTCGCGAATGCGCGGGGGAGAGTGGAACGAGCCGAAGGTGATTGCTCGGGACCCGTTTCGCTCGGTGGGCAATGGGGTCATCTGGCAGGCGCCGGACGGCGTGCTGTGGCTGTTCTACGTGATTCGCTTCGGCGAAACCTGGTCGCAATCGAGGATAGCTTTGAAGGTCTCGCAGGATCTCGGAGATACGTGGTCGGACTCCTCATTGCTTGCCATGCGCGAGGGCATGATGGTGCGAGGACGGCCGATCGTGCTTTCCACGGGCGAATATCTCTTGCCCGTATATCATGAGACGGGCGGCGACAGGGAGATGGTGGCGGCGGACAGCACGTCGCTGTTCCTGCGCTATGACCCGAAGACCCGGCAATGGAGGGAATCCGAACCGATCCGCAGCCGAATCGGCAACATTCAGCCGGCGCCCGTGGAAGTTGCGCCAGGCCACCTGATTGCCTACTGCCGCCGCGGCGGCGGTTATGGGCCCACACCGGACGGGTGGCTGGTGAGGGCGCAGTCATTCGACGGAGGGAAAACGTGGACGGAAGGGAAGGATTCGAAATTCCCCAATCCGAACGCCGCCGCTGATTTTCTGAAACTCCGGAACGGGCATCTGCTTCTGGTGTTCAACGACAGCATGACGGACCGCACGCCGCTGACAGTCGCTATTTCCACGGATCAGGACAAGACGTATCCTTACCGGCGCAACATCGCCGAGGGCGCAAACGACTTCGCCTATCCGATTGCCTTGCAGACTTCTGATGGCAGGATTCATATTGTCTATACATCCGACCGGCGCGGGGTGATTCGCCACGCTGTTTTCGATGAGGAGGCAATACTCCAATGGCAGCGTTGAGCGGTTGGTTCCGCCTGCAATACTTCTTCGACGTGAGCGAAGAGATTGCGGTGGAGGATTTACGGGAGCGGCTGAATCTGGAAAAAGGGGGGCGGGAACCGGGTTTCCGGCGCCAGGCGCCCGGATATGTGCGATTCGAGAAAGCGCCCGTGGAGGAGCGCCTGCCGCCGGTGAGCGCGCCAAGCGGAGAAATCCTCGCCGCGCGCGTGCGGTATTTCGATTACGGAGTGGCATCCCTGGAGTTGGAGCTTCCTTTTCAAGGCGCGGGGTGGGACGATCTCGTCGCGCTGGCTGGTAAATGGATCGCCGAGCCGGCTCTGGAGAGCGTGGCGGCGGAGGCGATCCGGAAACAGGTGGAACGGATCGCGCCCTGCATGCGCAAGCCCTCCGAGCGGCAACTCACCGACGACTACGCGGTGATTGAGGTGCGGGAAGCGGCGGGTGAGGATGGCAAGGAGATCAACGCCTCCCAACTGGTGGAACAATATGGCGCGCAGATCGCGCAGATTGTCCGTGGCGAAGAGAGTCCGCTGAGCGCCAGTGAGCGGCAGGAGGTGCTGGCGTCCTCGATGAGCTATGCTCCGACAGATTTGATGGTAGCCGGCTGGACGGCGGCGTTCGTGTATGACACTTCCCCTGAGAGCGCGCAGGTGACGATTCAACTACTCGAGTATGCGAACACACAACTGCTCGAGTTCCGGCATTACGATGAAGTGCTGACGCGAGTGCTCACCGGCGTCTACGCAATGATGGACCGCAAGTCCGGCGCCTTGTGGAGGATGGGACTGGCCCGGGAGGCTCACCGGTTGAACACCTACCGGCTGGACGTAATGGAATTAGCCGAGCGCGCGGATAATGCAATCAAGTTTCTGAGCGATATGTTTTATGCACGCGCCTACAAGCTGGCATCGGCACGGATCGGCGTAGACGACTATCGCCGGCTGGTGGACGAGAAGATGCGGGCTGCGGGCGAGTTGTACCGCTCCCTGATGGATGAGGTCCATCAGGCGCGGGCGTTTGTATTGGAGTTGATGGTGGTGATTATTCTGATGATCGACCTGGTCTTTTTATTTCGGGGGAAAACTTGAATGCCTGAGGTGGTGGCGATTGATGCACATCAACACCTGTGGAAATACGATCCGGTAGAGTATG
>JADLBG010000230.1 GCA_020847895.1 Bryobacterales bacterium | reverse complement strand
GCATGTTCCTGGTGAGGTAGGGGTTGACGAAGACGAGGTGGCGGAAGTCGAGGCCGGCCGTGTCGAGCACCTCCTTGATCCGGTTGAAGGAGAGGTTCACCTGCGCGGCGGGGCTATCGGGGATCTTTCCCGTCACGACATCGCGGCCGAGAAATCCGCTGATGTAGATGCGCCCGCCGGCTTCGACAGCAGGGGAGAGGTTCATCGACTTCGGATAGGAAGCCGGGACGATCGGCTTCTTCATGCGAAGATCGCGGACGGCGACGGCGTTCATTTCCACCGGCGTATCAGTGGGGATGCGATAGACGCCGAGAGTGGCTCGGGCGGGGGGATTCTTTGTGAAGTATTCGCCCCAGACCTTGTTGAACACTTCGTAGTCGACCGAGGGGGTGAGATAGATCTGGAGGTAAACGAGGTGCTCCATCGTGAGCCCGGCGGCGGTGACGATGGTCTTCACGTTCTCAAAGCACTGGCGCACGCTCTCTTCGGGGGTGCTTCCCATGCTTCCCGAGGCGTTGCGGGCCCCTTGTCCCGACACGTACAGGAAGTCTCCGGCGAGGATCCCCGGGCTGTAGGGGCCGATGGGTTTGGAGCCGGGCGGGAAGATGACTTTCTTTTCGGCGGCGAGCGGCAGCGATAGGAGCAGCGGGAGCAGTGCGAGGAGTTTCATATGTCGAAATTATGCTACCAACGACGGAGGGCCCAATGGGCGCCGGGGTAGTAGCGTTCCATGCTAGATTGAAGAATTCATGAGCGAAATAGCCGGAGAACCGCTGAAGCAGACGCCGCTGAACGCCATCCATCGCGGCCTGGGAGCGAAGATGGTGGACTTCGGCGGATGGGACATGCCCGTGCAATATTCGGGCATCATCGATGAGCACAACACCGTGAGGAAAGCGGTGGGTATCTTCGATGTCAGCCACATGGGCGAAATCGAAATCCGCGGGCCGGAGGCGTTTGCTCTCATCGATTACCTGACGCCGAGCGCGGTGTCAAAGTTAAAGAACGGGCAGGCGCAGTATTCGGCGCTGCTTTATGAACATGGCGGGTTTGTGGACGACATCCTGGTGCACAAGGTGGCGGACCAGCACTATTTCCTGTGCGTCAACGCCTCGAACCAGGATAAGGACTACGCGCACATCCGCGAGCACAACACGTTTCAGGCGGAAGTGGAGTTTGCGAGCGCGAAATACGCGTTACTGGCTGTGCAGGGGCCGCATGCTCCGGCGACGGTGCAGAAGTTGACGGATACGGACCTCGCGCCGGTCAAGTACTACCATTTCGTGGACGGAGCGGTGTGCGGCGTGCGGGCGCGCATCGCCCGGACCGGGTATACCGGCGAACTCGGGTTCGAACTCTATGTATCCGGCGGCGATGCGGCGCGCGTCTGGAACGCGGTGCTGGAGGCGGGCGCGGAGTTCGGCATCAAGCCCGCCGGATTGGGCGCGCGGAACACGCTGCGTCTCGAGGCGGCCATGGCGCTCTACGGACACGAGATCACGGCCAGCATTACGCCGCTCGAGGCGGGGTTGGGGCGCGTCGTGAAGTTCGAGAAAGGCCGGTTCCTGGGGCGGAAAGCGCTGCTCGAACAGCATGAGCGCGGCGTACAGCGGCTGCTGACGGGTTTCGAGATGACCGGGCGCGGCATCGGCCGCGACGGCTATGAGATCATGATCGACGGCGTGCCCGCGGGATGGGTGACCAGCGGCGGACCCTCCCCGACGCTCAGCAGGAACATCGGGATGTGTTATGCGCCGGTTGCTCACGCGCAGCCGGGACGGACCATCCAAATAATGATTCGAAATCAGCCGGTGGAAGCGGTCACGCGGCCGATGCCATTCTATAAGCGAGCCAATTAAACCATGTACCCGGAAAATTTCCATTACACAAAAGAGCATGAATGGGTGCGTGTCGATGGAGACACAGGCACCATGGGGATCACCGACCACGCGCAGAAGGAGTTGGGCGACATCGTGTATGTCGACCTGCCCAAGCCTGGAACGGCGGTGGAGCAAGGCAAGACTATTGGCTCAGTGGAATCGGTGAAGGCGGTCTCCGATATCTATTCGCCGGTTTCCGGCGAGGTGGTGGAGATCAATGAAGCTCTGGCCACGGCTCCGGAGAAGCTGAACGAAGATCCGCACGGCGAGGCGTGGCTGGTGAAGATCCGGCTCGCCGCCCCGGTAGAAATCAGCGGTCTTCTCAGCGCCGCGGACTATCTAAGTTACATAGGAGAGTAGGATCCCGACTTGCGTTACCTTCCGAAGTCCGATACCGAGCGCAGACAGATGCTCGATGCGCTTGGGCTAGATTCGCTCGAGCAGTTGTATTCGCACTTGCCGCAGGACGTATTGTTGGACCGCCCGCTCAACCTGCCGGCGGGCAAGTCCGAGTACGAAATTGTGGATTATTTTCGCGCCCGCGGCGATGAGAACGCGGTGGGGTATGCGAGCTTCCTGGGGGCGGGCGTCTATCATCACTACCGGCCGGTGATGGTGGACGTTGTCGTTTCGCGAGGTGAATTTCTCACTTCGTACACGCCGTATCAGGCCGAGATTGCGCAGGGAACGCTGACAACCATCTTCGAATTCCAGACGATGATCTGCCAGTTGACGGGGATGGACGTGGCGAACGCGTCGATGTACGACGGGTCGACGGCCGTGCCCGAGGCGGCGATGATGGCGAGGCGCATTACCGGCCGCGACAAGGTGCTGGCGGCGAAGACGGTGCATCCGGAATACCGCATGGTGCTCGAGACGTATTCTCGCTACGAGGGCGTTCCGGTGGCGGGAATCGGCTATGACTCCGAATCGGGCACTCTGGACTTTGCCGATCTCGAAAAGCAACTGGACGAGCAGACGGCGGCGGTGATCATTCAATCGCCGAATTTCTTCGGTTCCATCGAGGACTGGCGCAAGGCGGCCGCGCTCGCCCACAAGAAGGGCGCTCTGCTCGTGTACGTGTTTACGGAGGCCGTTTCGCTCGGCCTGCTGGAGCCTCCGCGCGATGCGGATATCGTGGTGGGGGAACTGCAAAGCTTTGCGCATCCGCCGAGCTATGGCGGTCCCTTTGCCGGGATCATGGCGACGAAGGAGAAATTCATCCGCCAGCTTCCGGGGAGGCTTGCGGGAGAGACGAAGGACTCGAACGGGAACCGCGCGTTTTGCCTGACGCTGTCGACGCGCGAGCAGCATATCCGGCGTGAGAAAGCCACTTCGAATATCTGCACCAACCAGGCTTTGATCGCTTTGATGGCGACGGTGTTCCTGTCCGTCTATGGGAAGCAGGGGCTGCGAGAACTGGCCGGGCAGAGCCTGAGCAAGGCGCATTATCTCGCCGACGGCCTGAACCGGCGGTTTTCCGCTCCCTTCTTTAATGAATTCGCGGTGAAGACGAACGGCAAGGGCCCGGAGGAAGCGAACGCGGAACTGCTGAAGCAGAAAATCATCGGCGGGCTGCCGCTCGGCCGGTTCTATCCGGAGTTGAGTGACTGCCTGCTGCTGTGCGCCACGGAGATGAGCAAGCGCGAACAGATGGACGCGGTGAAGAAAGCAATCGCCTGAACATGCCAGGAAAAGTAAGAAGCCACATCAATCAAAACGAGCCTCTTCTGTTTGAGAGGAGTTCGCCCGGCAAGAAGGGTTACCAGTTGCCGGAGCTGGACGTGCCCGCGGTAGATCCGGCGGCGGCGCTGGGGGCGGCGAATACGCGGGAGGAGATCGAGGACTTTCCCGAGGTGAGCGAAGTGGAAGTGATCCGCCACTTCTCGCGGTTGTCCACGTGGAACTACGGCATCGATCTCGGCCTGTTTCCTCTGGGTTCCTGCACCATGAAGTACAACCCGCGCGTCAATGAACTGGTGGCGCGGACCGAGGGACTGGCGTGGGCGCATCCTTATCAGCCGGCGGAAGTGGCGCAGGGCGCGATGGAGGTGATGGCGCAACTCGAGAGCGCGCTGGCGGAAATCACCGGGATGGACGCGGTGACGCTGGAACCGGCGGCGGGCGCGCATGGAGAGTTGACGGGAGTGCTGATGATTCGGGCGTTGCTCGAATCGCGCGGCAATCCACGGAAGAAAGTTATCATTCCGGATTCGGCGCACGGGACGAATCCGGCGACGGCGGCCATCGCCGGCTACGGCGTGGCGAACCTGAAGTCGAACGACAAGGGCGTGATCGACCTCGAGGCGCTGTCGCGGATTGCGAACGAGGACATCGCGGCGCTGATGGTCACCAACCCGAACACGCTCGGAGTGTTCGAGGAGGAGATTGCGAAGGTGACCGGGTTGATGCACTCCCGCGGCGCGCTGGTTTACATGGACGGCGCCAACATGAACGCGCTGGTGGGCATTACGCGCCCCGGGGATTTCGGCATCGATGTGATGCACCTCAACCTGCACAAGACTTTCTCGACTCCGCACGGCGGCGGCGGTCCGGGAGCGGGGGCGGTGGCGGTGAAGAGCCACATGGAGCCGTTCCTGCCGGCGCCGCGGCTGACGCGCGTGAACGGGATGTGGAACTGGAACTGGGACAGGCCGCGGTCGATCGGGAAAGTGCGCGCATTCTACGGGAACTTCGGGGTATTGGTGCGGGCGCTGGCCTACATCATGGCGCATGGCGCGCCGGGATTGCGGCAGGCGACGCTCGACGCGTTGTTGAACGCCAACTACATCCGCAAGGGACTGGAGCCGTATTACGACCTCCCATACCAGAGCCCGAGCATGCACGAGTGCGTATTCAGCGACGAGCGGCAGGCGAAACTGGGCGTGCGCACCATGGACATCGCCAAGCGGCTGATCGACTACGGGTTCCATCCCTATACGGTGGCTTTCCCGCTGATCGTGCACGGGGCGCTGATGATTGAGCCCACCGAGACCGAGGGCAAGCAGGAACTCGACCTGTTTATCGAAGCGATGGCGAGCATTGCGAAAGAAGTGGAGACCGATCCGCAATTTGTGTTGAAGGCTCCTTATGACACGCGCACTTCGCGCGTGGACGAAGTGACCGCGGCGCGCAAGCCGATTCTTCGCTGGAAGCGCGAGGCCGCGGTAAGCCAAGCGGCGGATTGAAGCGGTGCGCGACACGCTGGCGGTGGTTTTGTTCGTCCTGCTGCTGCGTGTGCCGTTTTTGAACCAGGCGATTCAAGGCGACGACGTCAACTATCTGAACGCCGCGCAGTATGCGCAGATCAATCCGCTGCATCCGCAGCATGTGTGGTTTGTCTTCCAGGGAGCGAAGGTCACCATGCAGGGACATCCGCACCCTCCGTTCAACGCCTGGTTTCTCGCGGCGCTGCTGGCGGTGACGAAGGACATCCGCGAGGTTCCGTATCACGCGGCGTACATCCTGTTTTCGCTGCTCGCGGCGCTGGCCGCGCTGTCGCTGGCGCGGCGTTTTACCACGCGGCCGCTGCTCGCGGCGCTGCTGTTTCTCGCGACGCCGGCGTTTGTGGTGAACGGGAACTCACTCGAGAGCGATCTGCCGTTCCTGGCGTTCTGGCTGGCGGTGATTGCGCTGTTCGTGAAGGCCGTGGAGGAGCGGTCCGGCAAGTGGTTGGCCGCTTCGGCGGCGGTGATGCCGCTCGCCGCGATGTCGGCGTTCCAATCGGTGCTGCTGACTCCGCTGCTCGGGCTGTACTTGTGGCGGAAGCGCAGGGAGTGGCGCGCGGCGTGGGCGGCGGTGCTGGTGGTTCCGCTGGTGCTGATGGGTTGGGAGGTATTCGAGAAACTGACTTCGGATGCGCTGCCGGCGCAGGTGCTGGCCGGGTATTTCACGAAATACGGGTTGCAGACGCTGGCCAACAAGGGCCGCAACGCAGCGGCGTTGACGGTGCATCTGGGGTGGGTGGTGTTTCCGGTGCTCGCGCTTGGTCCGGTGGGGTTTCTGGCAGCGGCGGTTGTAGGCGGCGTGGCGTTGGGGTGGGGCGCGCTGATGGCCGTGCCGCTGGCGGCCGGGTTGGCGGTGATCGCGTCATGCGTACGCCAATGGCGGGAGTGGCTGGCGCAATGGGTGCTGCTCTTCTTTGCGGCGTCGCTGGCGCTGTTTTTCGCCGGGTCGGCGCGGTACCTGTTGCCGCTGGCGTTGCCGGTGGCCTTGCTGGCCGCGCGGCGGTTTTCGGAGCGGCCACTGTGGCTGTGGTTGAGTTTTGGCGCGCAACTGGCGGTTGGTCTCTCTCTTGCGGTGGTGAACTATGACCATTGGGACGGCTACCGGCAGGCGGTGCGCCGTTATGAGAAAGATTGGGTTAACAAGCGGGTGTGGGTGAACGGAGAGTTGGGGTTGCGGTTTTACGCCGAATCGGCGGGGGCCATTCCGCTCGAGCGCGGGCAGGCGCTTCGGCCGGGGGACGTGGTGCTGAGCAGCCAACTGACGGCGATTCCGTTCACGACGGGCGGCGGGGCGCTGGTTCCCATTGCGGAGGTCCCGGTGACTTCCCGGCTGCCGCCGCGGCTGATCGGAATCCATGCGCAATCAGGGTATAGCGCGGCGGCGATGGGATTGCGGGCGTTCGATGTGAGCCCGGGTCCCATTGATGTAGTGCGCGTGGAGACCGTGGTGGAGCGAAAGCCCGAACTGAGTTTTCTGCCCATGAATGCTCCGCAAGCCGGGCAACAGATTGTCAGCGGGGTGAATCAACTGGAGCAGGGGAGCTACCGGTGGATGGGGAAGCGCGCGGTGCTGTTGTTGAAGCGCCCTCCGGCGGCGCTGCCGCTGGAGGTGGAGTTGTATGTGCCGGAACAGGCGGTGGGCCGCACGGTGACGGTGGCGGTGGACGGAGTGACGCTCGCGTCGCGCACATTTTCCGCCGCGGGGAAGCAGAAGATGGAGACGCCTCCGGTGAAGGGGAATGGGGAGACGGCGACGGTGGCGATTGAAGTGGACCGGGCCCTGCAAATCCCCGGTGATCAGCGGGAATTGGGGGTGATTCTGACGGCGGTTGGGTTCCGGCAGCCATGATCGAACGGGTGCGGGAGGTTCTCAACCGGGACCGGCCGTGGGCGGTGTACGCTTTGGGGGACCTGGCTCCGGACCGGCGGGAGCACTGCCGGTGGCATCTGAGTCCAAAACAGGACGGGCTGATTTTGTTTTATTGTGAGTTTGGAACGCCGGTGCTGTTTGCGATGGGGAATGTGGAGGAGGTATTGGCGGGCGCTCCGCTGGAGGAGAAGGCGTATATCCAGATCCGGCCCGAGGCGGCGGCGGTGGTGGAGCGGTTCTACCGGATCGAGCGGCGCAAACGGGTGGCGCGGATGCGGCTGGAGTCATTCCACGGGCGCGGTCCGGGCGGCGTCGAGCGGCTGAGCGTGGAACATGCCGAGGAGTTGCGCGCTTTGTATGCGGATGGTGAAGCGGATGGGGAGTCACCGGATTTCTTCTTCGACACGATGTTGGAGGAGGGCACGTTTTTCGGAGTGCGGCGCGAGGGGCGATTGGCGGCGGTGGCGGGAACGCATCTCACCTCAGTGGAGGAAAGCGCCGCTGCGGTGGGGAACGTGTACACGCACCGCGACTGGCGCGGGCGCGGGTTGGCTCGAGTGACGACGGGAGCGGTTGTGGAAGAACTATTGCTGCGCGGCATACGCACCATTGCGCTGAACGTGTACCTGGGCAACACGGCGGCGATGCGGGTGTACGGCAGGCTTGGTTTTGTCCCGCATTGCGAGTATTACGAAGGCATGGCGGTGCGGCGCTAAGGCAGCGGCAGGCCGAGGATGCAGCGGAGGGTGTCGCGGGCAATGAGCAGTTCCTCGTTGGTGGGGATGACCCACACCGGCGTGCGGGAGTTCTCCGTGCTGATTTGCGCCTCGATGCCGATGGCATTGGCGTTACGTTCGGCATCGATTTCGACGCCCAAGCCCTTGAGCCCATCGCAGATCATCTGCCGGACGGGCGGGGAGTTCTCACCGATGCCGCCGCCGAAGAGGATGGCGTCGCAGCCGTTGAGCGCGGCCATATACGAGCCGATGTATTTGCGGGCGCGATAGCAGAACATGTCGATGGCGAGTTTGGCGCGGCCGCTGCCTTTGGCCATCTCCTCGAGGAGGATGCGCATGTCGCTGGAGATTCCGGAAACGCCGTAGAGGCCGCTCATGCGATTGAGGAGGGATTCGAGGCCCTGCGCGTCCACCTCCTCATGCGCGAGGACATAGAACACGGCCATGGGATCGACGTCTCCGCAGCGAGTGCCCATTAGGAGGCCCTCGAGAGGGGTGAACCCCATGGAGGTGTCGATAGAGCGGCCCTGATCGACGGCACAGAGGGAACAGCCGTTGCCGAGATGGCAGGTGATGAGCTTGTAGGCTTCGCGGGTCTGCCCGTGGATCCGGGCATAGCGGTAAGAGATGTAGCGGTGGGAAGTGCCGTGGAAGCCATAGCGGCGGATCTTGTAGCGTTCGTAGTAGAGATAGGGCAGGCCGTAGAGATAGGCATGCGGCGGCATGCTCTGGTGGAATGAGGTGTCGAAGACGGCCACGTGTTTGGCGTGGGGCAGCAGCGCCTTGGCGGCGTAGTAGCCCTTGAGGTTGTGGGGATTGTGCAGCGGCGCCAGATCGACCGTTTCTTCGATATCATCCACCACCTCTTCGGTCATGATGGTGGAGGTCTGGAAACGCTCGCCGCCATGGACCACACGGTGGCCGATGCCTTCGATATCCTCCGGGCCGCGAAGTTCATCCGGAAGGTAGGAAAGATAGGCGTCGATGATGGCTTGGACGGCATCCTCGGCCTTGTAGATGGGCTTGGAGATCTTGATGCGCTTCTTGCCGGGGGTCTTTCCTGGCGCCTGGACATTCACGACGGAATAGGGCGTGCCCATGCGATCGACCGTCACTTTGGCAAGCAGGCGGTCATTGTTCTGGGCAATCAGTTCCGGATCGGTATCAATGAGCTGGCTTTTGGCCGTGGAACTGCCGAAGTTCAAGACGAGTATTTTCATGAGACCGGTCAGGCGGCGGCGACGCGCCCGGAGCGCAGGGCTTTGTTGGCGAGGTGCGCGGCGGCAGCGGAACTGACGCCGGCTTCAACCGGCGCGGCGGGCTGCTTGCGGGAGCGGATGGATTCCACCCAGTTGGTGAGGTGGAGCAATTCGCCGTTGGGATTCTCGTAGAAGTCGGCTCCGCGGGGACCATCGCCGAGGATCCACTCCTCGTAGGGAAACTTTTTGGCGCGAAGTTCCGGATAGAGTTCGTAGCGGCCGCGATCGAGATAGAGCGTGCCGTCGTCGCCCATGAGTTCGATCATGGCGGCGTTGCGGGCGTTGCTGAAGGTACCTTCGAAATAGACCTGGACCTCGGACTCGGGGTAGCGGAGCAGGGTCTGGACGGTGTCCGGCGTTTCCCAAACTCCCTTGGTGGAGAACCAATCGCCGATGCTGGTGGCCGTGCGCGGATGATCGAGGCCGAGGATCCAGTGGACGATGTCGATCTGGTGGACCATGAGGTCGGTGAACAGGCCGCCTCCGAAATCCCAGAACCAGCGCCATTGGCGGAAGCGGTAGGGGTCGAAGGGCTGTTGCCGGGCGCCGCCAAGCCACGTTTTCCAATCGACGGAGGCGGGATCGATCTGGTGAGTCTGGGCCCCGCGCGGCGAATTACGGTTCCAGGTGATGTGGGCTTTGTGGACTTTGCCGATTTTGCCGGCGAGCACCAGTTCCTTGCCTTTGATCATGTGGGGCATGCTGCGCTGCTGGGTGCCGACCTGCACGATGCGCCGCGCGCGGTGAACGGCTTCGATGACAGGAGCGCCTTGGGAAAGATCGTGCGTGAGAGGCTTCTCGACATAAACGTCTTTGCCGGCGTTCACGGCGGCGATGGTGAGGGGGACGTGCTGGTGGTCCGGGGCTCCGATGAGCACGGCATCGACGTCCTGGCGCGAGAGAACCTCGCGGTAGTCCGGGGTGGCGAAGGCGCCGGGCCCGGCGATCTGTTGGGCCTTGGCGAGGTTGTCCTTCCAGACGTCGCACACGGCGGCGATGCGCGTGTTGCGGATACGCTCAAAGTTGCGCATCAGCGCCTGGGCGCGGCCTCCCGTTCCGATGCAACCGATGGAGATGGTGTCATTAGCGCCGAGGATCCGCTGGGAGAGTGCGGAAACGAGCGCGGTAGTGGTGAACTGCCGGCGGTTCGTGGTCATTTCACACCTGCCATTCCAGGATACGCTGTTGGCGGGAATGCTAGGCAGCCGCCTGGCGCGGAACGGCGGTGAGGATGGAGACGGAGAAGATGACAAGGCTCACCCAGAGCAGGTCGGTGATGAGTAGGTGGGTGAGTTGAGTCCACAGGGGGGTGAGTAGCAGGATGTTCATTGCTCCCAGCACGAATTGGATGAGAACGAAGAGGGCGGCGGCGTAGCCCCAGCGTTCGGCGGCGGCGCTTTTCACGCGCGCCAGAGAATGGGAGACGAGCCAGAGGAGATAGGCTCCGGCGAGGACGGCGAGCACGGGATGAACCACGCGGAGCTGCACCAGGATGGGAGCGCTGCGGGAAAACTCATGTTGGACGCCGGCGGAAACGGAAGGGGCAGGGAAGAGGGTATCGCCGAGCGCCGCCACGCCGCCGGCGGCGCTCAGGGCGATGACCAGCACGATGCCGGCGAGGATGAGCCGTTTCAGAGGCCCCTGGTTCCACTGGCGTGGTTCCTCACGAGTGGACCACCAGGCGGTGAGGGTCAGGGCGCCGAGCAGAAGGAGCGTGTTAATGAGATGCAGGCCAAGCACGGCGGCGCGCCAGGGGGACCGGTTGCCGGCGACGAGTCCGAGGAGGACGAGCAGGGCTCCGACGAGCGTCTCATTGAGCATGAAAATCAGCGAAAAGAAGGCCGCGCGGCGCGCGGAGGTACGCCGGGGGAAGCAGCGCCGCGCCCAGAAATAGAGGGCGATGACGCTGAGCAGCGCGATGCCGCTGGTGGCGCGGTGGGTGAACTCGATGGCCATGTGGGCCTGGGGGAAGACAGGGAGGACCTCACCATTGCAGAGAGGCCAATGCTGGCCGCATCCGGCGCCGGAGCCGGTGGCGCGAACGAGGGAGCCCCAGAGGATGACGAGGATGTTGTAGGCGAGGGTGGACCAGGCGAAGAGGGAGAAGGATTTGGAGAGCGGAGGAGCGGGAGTGGAGGGGGTAGCGATCACGGTGTAACTTTCATGCTAGCAGGGGGGAAGCACCCGCGTTACCATAGCGGACATGATGGTGGACGTGGAAGGTGTGCGTCTGCACCTGGCGCATCCGGATGAACTGCCGGTGCAGTGGGTGGGACAGGAAGAGGTGATGCGCCAACTGCTGGCCG
>JADLBG010000229.1 GCA_020847895.1 Bryobacterales bacterium | reverse complement strand
GGGAGAACGGTGGCGTTCGGGTAGAGCGTGGTGACCTCGGCGGCGGGGAGGGGTTTCCCTGCGCCATCGACGAGTCCGGCTACGGTGACGTTGCGCAGGGGTGCGGCGATTTTCGGCAGATCGGTGTGGAGGAGAACGCCGGGGAGGAAGTTCGCGAAGGGGTGGGGATACTCCTCGACTTCGAGCAGATGGCGGTAGGAGGCGAGGCCCGCGGCGAGGTAGAGTTTTCCCACGGGTTCGAGCGCGGCGGCGAACAAGGCGGGCACGGTCATCTTGCCTAAGGCGGCGAGGGTGATTTTTTGGCCAGGGAACGTGCGGATGAGTGTAATGAGGTCGGTGACGCGCTGGGCAAGGAGGCTTTGCCCGAGGATAATGCCGGCCCAGGCGTAGTCATGCTCGCTGGCGTGGGGGAGGGTGTAGCGGAGCGCGCCGCGTCCGGCTTCGGCGGTGAGGTCGCCGATGCCGCGCAGGTCGGGAGCGCAGACGGTGATGCCGGACTGGGCGAGTTGGTGGCAGAGGCCGCCTTCTCCCCAGCTTGCGTTGCGGCCGGAGGGGTGGAGGAGGATGGTGACGCCGTCCGATTTTGGGGGGTGGAAGACCCAGCCTGGAACCCAGACATGGGTAGCGGTGGCGACTTCCATGGCTTCGATGGCGCAGCCTTCCGAGGGCGCTTCGGCGATCCTGACGCGGCGCGGGTGCGTCGGAATTTCCTCGAGTTGGAGCAACTGTTTGAGGCCGGCCGGGGTGTGCGGGCGGGCGCGGGCGAGATCGAGCGGGCGGGTGCTGCCGAGGGAGCGGACGACGTTGCCTTTTTCGGTGACCCAGAGGATTTCGTCCTGTTCGGGGTTGACGGGAGGTTCGGCGTTGAGCGGTGTGCGCTCGTCCTGGAGCCAGCGGCGGAACCAGTGGTAGACCTGCATGCGGGCGGAGTGGTTGAGACCATGGGGGAGCGGGGATTCCCACCAGGCGATCTGCTGCTGCTTGCCGAGGGTGCGGTAGACAGCGGCGAGTTTGGCGAACTCCTGGCGGCCGTTTTGCATGTAGCGCGGGGAGTAGGTGCCGAAGAAGTCCTTGGCGCTGACGAGGACGAGGAGGGGCTTGGGGGCGAGGGGGTAGAGGAGATCCCAGCGGTCGAAACCGAGGGCTCCGGAGCCGGCGAAATCCTGCTCGGCGTCGTCGGTGGAGCCGGGCGGGTTGAAATCCTCGCAGGCGAAGTTCTCGGTGTTGGGGCAGGAGGGAGCGGCGGCGGCGAGGCGATCATCAGCGGCGGCGAGGAACATGGTGGTGGTGCCGCCTCCGGAGTTGCCGGTGGAGGCGAGGCGTTTGGGGTCTACGAGGGGATGGGAGGCGAGGACATCGAGGCTGCGGACGGCATCCCAGGCTTGGAGCCAGGTGGCGGAGAGGCCGAGCAGGAGAAGTTGCTGGCCGGGGACGGTATGCTCATCGTCGGCGGAGCGGAGGCGCGTGAGGGGACCGTCCGGGCGCGGGTAGTAGGCGCGCTCGCCCTGGCCCATGGGATCGAAGCCGAGCACGACGAAGCCGAGTTGCGCGAGGCCCTGGCAGCACTTCTGGTAGACAACGGCGGCTTTGCCGTTGAGCGAGTGGCCCATCTGGAAGAGCACCCCGGGATAGGGCGCGGTTCCCGTGGTGGGGATGTAGAGATTGGCGGGAACGAAGAGTTCGGGCTGGGTTTCGTAGACGATTTTTTCGACGCGATAGCCGGAGCGGATAAAACTGCCGGTAGTGCGCAGGTTGAGAGGAGTGCGTTCGGGAGGCTTGCCGCTGATCTCCCAGAAGGTGCGGCGCACCCATTGCCGGCGCGTGGCGATGGCCTGTGGTGTAGTGAGTTGGGCGATGGCCTCGTTGCGTTTCTTGACGGACTCCGCGGCGAGGTGGCGGAGGAATTCGGGAAGGCAGAGGGAGTAATCGCGGTAGGGAATCTGCTGTTGCGCCCAGGCGGCGGAAGCGAGCAGCGACAACGCCGAGCGGCGGCTAATGGTACCATCGCGCATATTCGCCGATGATACCTCCATTTGATGGGAATGAGGCTTTAGTCCTCTCGGATGAAGCCGGGTGGAACCAGACCGTGCGCGACTGGCAAAGGCTGTTGGAGCTTACGCCGGACGGGTGCCTTGGGAAGCGGGTGGAGGGCCAACTGGTGTCAACCGCTACAGCGCTGGTGTATGACGAGCGGCTGGCGTGGATCGGGATGGTGCTGACGACAGAGGCTCAGCGCGGGAAGGGATTCGCGCGGGAGTTGTTGGGGAAGGCGCTCGCCTACTGCGATGAACGGGGGGTGCGGTGTGTGAAGCTGGACGCGACGGACTTGGGGCGTCCGGTGTACGCGAAACTGGGCTTCGTGGAGGAGCGTCCGGTGCGGCGATGGATTCGGCCCGCGGGTCCGTTCGCCGGCGTTGGGGAGGACTTGGGCGGCGAGGTGGATTTCGAGTTGGACCGGGAGGCGTTCGGGGCGGACCGCTCGGCGCTGCTGCGGAGTCTGGAGGGGGAGGAGGTCTATGCGGCGCCAGGGCGCGGGTATGCGATGTCGCGGCCGGGGCGGTTGGCGCGATTTTTTGGACCATGCGTGGCGCGGGATGAGGAGACGGCGCGGCGGTTGCTGGGCGCGTTTCTCGAGCGGCATGCGGGGGAGGCGGCGGCGTGGGACTTGCGCGATGAGCATGAGGCGGCGGCGCGGGTGGCGCGGGAGGCGGGATTTGCTCCGGTGCGGCGGTTGATGCGGATGTATCGCGGGGATGCCGCTGGTATGGCGCTGGCGGCGGGGTCGATGATCTATGGGCTGGCGGGGTTCGAGTTCGGTTAATGGTCGGCGACGCCTCCGTCGTCGAAGACGAAGTGGGGGCGGTTGACGGGCTTGTAGGGATGCTGGGCGGCGACCTTTTCATCGAGATCGACTCCGAGGCCGGGGCGGTCCGGGAGGGCGGCGAAGCCGTCTTTGACGGGGAGCGCGTAGCCCTGGAAAAGATCCTGAACCCATTGCTGGCGGTTGGGGTTGTATTCCTGGATGGTGCTGGCGGGGGTGGTGGCGTCGACATGGAGGGAGGCCAGGGTGCTGACCAAACTCTGCGGGTTGTGGGGTGACATTTCGACGCGGTAGGTTTCGGCGAGGACGCCGATCTTCTTGAGTTCGAGGATGCCGCCGGCGTGGCAGACATCGGGCTGGACGTAATTCACCAGGTGGCGCGAGCAGAATTCGGAGAAGCCGTACTTGGTGAAGGAGCGCTCTCCGGTCGCTAGCGGGACTTTGGTTTTTTGTCGGAGGAGTTCGAGTTCGCCGAGGTCCTCGAGTTGTGTGGCCTCTTCGACGAAGAAGGGGCGGAGTTCCTCGATGCGGGTGCAGAAATCGACAGCCATGACGGTGGTGAGCTGGCCGTGGGCGTCGATGCAGATGTCGAAATCGTCGCCAACGGCTTTGCGGACGGCTTCGAGCTTGCGGGCGGCTTCGCGCACGGCGAATGCGGGACGGACGAGTTCGTTCCGGATGGTGATGAATCCGGATTTGGCGGCGGTGAATCCTTCGGACTTGGCCTGTTGGAAGGAGGCGACGAGTTGCTCGACACCGGCGCCGCCGACGTCTTTGTAGAGGCGGATGCGGTGGCGGGCGGCTCCGCCGAGGAGTTTGTAGACGGGCACATCGAGGGCTTTGCCGAGGATATCCCAGAGGGCGATTTCGATGGCGCTGATGGCGCTGTTAAGGATGGGTCCGCCGCGCCAGCGCGGGTAGCGGAACATGGCCTGCCAGAGGAGTTCGATGTCGGCGGGGTCCTTGCCAAGCAGGTAGCGCTCATGCTCCATGATGGCTTGGCTGAGGGTGGCTTCCTTGCTGGTGATGGAGCCTTCGCCGAGCCCGGTGATGCCTTGGTTGGTGGCGACCTTGCAGAACACCCAGTTGACGCTGCCGGCGTTGACGATGACGGTGCGAAGGCCGCTGATCTTGAGGTTGAGGGACTTGGCCTGGGCGACGAGGGGCCGGTTGAAGAGCGTCGTGACAGGGAGTCCGGCGGCGAGGGTGGCAAGGAAGTTCCTTCGGTTCATGCGCGTTCCATCTTACCGGAAACGTAGAATAACGGGTTGCGGGTTCTCTACACAGCGGCGCATGGAGTGGATGGCGGCGAAGCGCTGCCGCTGGGAGGCGGGGCGGCGATTTGCCGGATGCTTATGGAGGAGTGGCGGCGGACGCAGCCGTTTACCGTGCGCGTGCTGGGTCCGGATGTGCTGGGCGCGAGGGCTCCGGGCGGGGCGGACCTGGTGCGGTATTCGGAATGGGAGTACGCGCGGTTTTGCCGGCGGTTCGAGGCGGCGGTGACGGAAGAGGTATTGCGGCACGATCCGCGGGAGACGGTGGTGCTGAGCAACGACGTGTCGGAAGGGCCGGATTTCCGTCGCCTGGCGGAGGCCGGGTTTCGCATTGTAACTATCTATCACGTGGATGTAGTGGCGTACGTGAGCAGGATGTATCTGCGGGATTGGGTGAAGCCGGAGACAACGGTGCGATGGTTGGAACGGATGCGGCGCGTGCCCGTGCCGGATGTGTTGCGGTTGATTTGGGACAAGCAGCGGGATAGCGTGCGGCATTCGCGTTTGTTGGTTGCGCCATCGCGGGAGATGCGGGATGTGCTGGAGCGCTGCTATGGGGCGGAGGCTGCGGGAAAGGTGGCGGTGCTGCCTTGGGGGGTGACGCCGGCCGAGGAAGCGGGTGACGCGGAGGTGGCTGTGCTGCGGGCGGAGTTCGGGCTGCCGCCGGGTGCGCTGGTGGTGCTGGCTCTGAGCCGTATCTCTCCGGAGAAGGGGCAGGATCTGCTGTTGGAGGCGTTGCTCGAGTGGGAGCAGCAAGTGGATTTTCCTAAGAGGCCGGTGGCGGCTATGATTTGCGGCGAGGCGGCGTACATGCAGGGACGGAGGCATCTGGAGCGGCTGCGGAGGCTCGCCGGCAGGCTGCGGAAGGTGAAAACATTTTTTCCCGGGCATGTTACGGGGGAGCGCAAGCGGGCGTTTTTCGGGCTGGCGGATGTGTATGCCTTCCCGTCCGTTCATGAGAGCTACGGGCTGACGCTGATGGAAGCGCTGGCAGCGGGCGTGCCGGCGGTGTGTCTGGGCCATGCGGGGGCGCGGGAGGTGATGCGTCCGGAGTTGGGGGAGTTGGTGGAGTTGAGGGAGAGGGCGGCGATGGTGACTGGATTGCGGCTGGCGCTGGCGCGGCTATTGGGGGATGAGGAGCGGCGCCGGCGCATGGGCGCGGCTTGCCGCGAATATGCGAGGGGACGGCAGTTCGAGCGGACGGCGGCGCGGCTTGGGGAACTGCTGCTCGCGGTACGATAGATACTTGCCCCGTATCGATTCTCCGTTTCCCCACAAGCCTTTGAACTGGGCTCAAATCTACCTGGGCGTTGCACTGACCACTCTGGCTTCCCTGATTCTCGAGTTGTCGCTGACGCGCATCTTTTCCGTGGTGTTCTATTACCATTTCGCATTCCTGGCCATCTCGATCGCTCTGTTCGGACTGGGCGCCGGGGGTGTGCTGAGCTACCTGATTGCGTCGAAGACGGGGAAGGTGTTCTCGAAGCTGGGGCTGCTTTCGACGTGCAATGCGATTCTCGTGCCGGCGTCGCTGGTGTTTCTGCTGACGCGGCAGAAGGGGTTCGACAATCTGACGCTGGCGGTGGTCTATTTCATGTCGGCGCTGCCGTTCGTGATTGCGGGCGCGGTGGTGGCGATGGCGATTGCGGAGACGATTGAGCGTGTGGACCGGGTGTATTTCTTCGATCTGCTGGGGGCGGCGGGCGGATGTCTGCTGCTGGTGCCGTTTCTGAATTTTCTGGGCGGGCCGAATACGCTGATCACATCGGGAGTGCTGTTCGCGGCGGCGGGGGCGATCTGGTTTCACCTGGAGGGGCGGATTCAGGGGCGAGCCGGAGCGGTGCTGATCGCACTGGCGTTGACTTCGCTGGTGATTTTGAATTTCAAGAAGCCGGTGGTGGAGGTGCGCTTTGCGAAAGGGGGCGAACTGCCGCCGGAGATGTTCGTGAAGTGGAACAGTTTCTCGCGGATCGGGCTGGTGAAGGAGTCGAACTCGATTGTGATCGACGCGGATGCGGCGACGGGGATCGCCAATTACGATTTCGATCACCTTTCCGATAGCGACCGGCAGGGGCTGTTGACGCAGGGTCCGGCGCTGCCCTACCGGCTGAAGCACCACGCCAAAACACTGGTGATCGGCGCGGGAGGCGGGTACGACGTGGCGCGGGCGCTGGCGTCGGGCAGCAAAGACATCACGGCGGTGGAAATCAATCCGATCATCGCGAACACGATCATGAGGGAGCGGTTTCCGCGGATGAGCCATTACCTGTACTTCCGGCCGGAGATCCGGCTGTTTGTGGAAGACGGGCGCGGGTTTGTGCGGCGCAGCAAGGAAAAATACCAGATCATCCAGGCGACGCTGGTGGACACGTGGGCGTCGACGGCGGCGGGCGCGTTCGCGTTGACGGAGAACAATCTTTACACGACGGACGCGTTTTATGATTACCTGAGCCACTTGACGGATGACGGGATTCTGGCGTTCACGCGGTGGGGGTTCGAGCCGCCGCGCGAATCGTTGCGGCTGCTGTCGCTGGCGCGCGTGGCGCTGCTGCGATTAGGGGAAACGGATATCGCCGGGCATGTGCTGGTGGGGCGGGAGAATACGCAACTGCTCAACAAG
Organism: Bryobacterales bacterium; assembly: GCA_020847895.1. Lineage (GTDB taxonomy): Bacteria > Acidobacteriota > Terriglobia > Bryobacterales > Bryobacteraceae > CADEFT01. The sequence goes on along the minus strand of JADLBG010000229.1, from coordinate 1,827 downwards.
TGGGGTGCGACGGATACGGTGATCATTTCCAGGAAGCCGGTTCCGCGGGAGAACATTCCGGCGATTGTGGCGCAGATCGGCTCGGCTGGGCTGACTCCGGTGTACTGGCCGGGGACGCCGTTTCCGAGCGCGTTTTCTGATTACCTGAGGGCGAAGGATCCGGCGCAGTTTTATCGCAGCTATCAGTACGACGTGACGCCGGTGAGCGATAACCGGCCGTTTTTCTTCTACACGGTGCAGCCGGGGGATCTGGTGGACTTTCTCAAGAACGCCTACCAGTTTTCGGCGGATTACAAGATCAACCGGGCCGTGCCGTTACTGTTCGGGTTGGTGGGGGTGAGCCTGCTGGCGACGGTGATCACGCTGGCGCTGCCGCCGCTGCTGTTGGGGACGCGGTTGCCGGCTGAGAAGGGAGTGCGGCGGTTCCTGCTGTACTTCGTGGCGATCGGTGTGGGGTACATCCTGATCCAGGTGGCGCTGATTCAGAAGTTCGTGCTGTTTTTGGGGCACCCGACGTACGCGCTGACGGTGATCATTTTCTCGATGCTGATCTCGAGCGGGATGGGGAGTTACTACAGCCGGAAGGCGCTGGCAGGATCGCGGGAGCGGTGGATGAAGGCTTTAGGGCTGGTGACGGTGCTGGTAGTGGCCCTGGCGCTGGCGGTGGGGCCGATCATCGCGGTGGGCGTGGGATTGCCGTTGTGGGTCAAAGTGCCGTTGACGGTGGTATTGATTGCGCCGGCGGGTTTCGTGATGGGGATGCCGTTTCCAACGGGATTGAGCCATTTGGAGAAACGGCACCAGTCATCGGTGCGGTGGGCGTGGTCGCTGAACGCGGCGTCGAGCGTGATGGGGTCGGCGCTATCGATGTTCTTCGGGTTGTATCTGGGATTGCAGCAGACCTTGATTCTCGGTGGGGTGTTGTATCTGGCGGCGATGTGGGTGGTGCGGGGGGAGCGGGCGGCATAGGGCGCCCGGTCTTATAGCGGCTCAGCACCTGTTTGGGCAATCCACTGCTTCCTCTTTTCCTGAAGCATACCGGCTACGGCGAGGGGGTGAACGTCGTCGGGGAGTTTTTCCAAAACCTCGTACCGGAATGCGGGCTCCCCGTGAGTGTTCCATTCCTCCTGAAGGGATTTGACGGAATGGCTACCGTGGCGGAGGCAGAACCAGATACGGTTTTTGGCGGCGTCCAGGTTGCGTGAGGAGCCGACCCAGAGGCGGCCCGTGGCGGTGCAGCGCACGGCGAAAATGCCAAGGAGCGGCTTACGGTCTTTGAACTTTTTGATGGCTTCTTTTCTTTCTTCTTTCGAAAGCATTGGCGGGACCTCATGGCTTGGACTTGAGAAACGCGGCCGCGGCGAGTCTCTTGGCGTGGTCGCGGATATCGGCGGGCCAGGGCTCAATCATCGCCTCAAAGCGGCTCGCGCTATTGGCGAAGAGTGCCCGGAGTGCTTCCTCGAAGCCGGGCTCGTTACCAGCCATGGCGGAAAGGAAGCGGTATGCGGCTTCCTGAGCACGGCGAAGTCGATCTTTCTCCGCGTTCGCGGTTCTCGCATTCTCCACCAGTTTTCTGAGGGCTACCGAGGCGCCGCCGGGTTGGGTGGCGAGCCAATCCCAGTGCCGCGGCAGGAGAGTGACTTCGCGGGCGACGACGCCCAATTTGGGGCGGCCCGGGCGGCGCGGCTCCGTTTCGGGCCCGGAAGCAGCGGGCGGTTTGCCGGCGATGCGCTCCAGGGCTTGAGCGGGAGTGCCTCGAAAATCGAGTTCGATCAACCGGCTTGTGACGTCATCGAAGATGAGGATTTGAGCCTGCGGGTCGCGATC
>JADLBG010000228.1 GCA_020847895.1 Bryobacterales bacterium | reverse complement strand
TCCCGCATCAAGGGACCAGCCTGCCGGAACTCGAGGCCCGTCGTCCCCAACTGCGTCTTCTGATTCACCACCGTAAAGTCGCTCACCACCAGCCGGTACTCTTTCTCCGGAGCCACACTATGCCCTTCCGTCACCACCTTCGGCAGATCCTTCCCCAAAAACCGCCCCACCATCAGCCGGTTGTCAAACGGCATGATGTTCCAGATGTTCCTTGCCAGAATCGTCCCCTTCGGAATCACATCCCGCACCCCGCCCTTGTTCATGAACGCGAAGTCCGCTCCCGTCGCCTCCTTCATCGCCCGCTCGATCATCACTCTCACTTCCGCCTGCGGAATCGTGCGCCTGGCCTCCCCAATCGGCGTATCCACCGCCTTCGCCACCTTCCCCTCCCACTCCCGCACCTGTTCCGATACATTGGAGACCGGCGTCAGCCTCTCCGTCACCGCCGCCTTCTTCCAGTACGCCGACGTCACCTTCTTCGCCGCCACGTCCATTTCCAGATCCAGACGTCCGATTTCCCGCCCGTACGCCCGCACCCGTACCCCCAGCCGCCCGTCCACCCGCTTCATCTCCACGAGCCCGCCGTGTTCGTGCCCCGCCACCACCAAACCCACTTCCGGCACTCTCCGCAATACCTCGTCCATCTCCCGGTGCGTGATGTGCGCCAGAAGAATGATGAAATCCGTCCGCTCCCTCAATGGCACGACAAACCGGTTCACCGCATCCACCACCGGCATCACCTTCCACGGCCCCAACAAATCCGGCGTCGTGAATCCGTCCAGCAACCCGCCCATCACCGCTCCGATAATCCCGATCCGAATTCCGTTCACCGTCACAATCGTGTACGGCTTGCCCGTCAGATACGCCCCGTCCGCGTTCACCACGTTGGCGTTCACCACCGGAAAATTCGCCGTCGATACGAAATCGTAGATCCGCCTCCACCCGTAATCGAATTCGTGATTCCCCAATGTCGATACGTCAATCCCCAGGGAATTCGCGATCTCGTACACCGGAAGCCCGCGAAACAGCGTGGACACCGGAGTCCCCTGCACCAGATCGCCCCCGTCCAGCACCAGGCACCCCGCGCAGTTGTTCCGCTCCTGCCGCAGCGCCGCCGCGACGTACGCCAACCCGCCCCGCCCCTGATCATCCGGCAGCAGCCGCGCATGCAGGTCGCTCGTATGCAGAATCGTCAGGTGCCGGATATCCTGCGCCAGGCCCCCGCCTAGCCACAGGAAAAACAGAACACAGCGAACGAATCCGCCCCCCATCCTCAACTAAGAGCCCGGAGCCGGCGAGTGCACCGATTCCAGCCGCCTCCTCACCTCGTCCTCCCAACCCTCCGCGCTCGCGTCAAAGCCCACCTGCTCCCACTGCCACTTCCCCTTGGCGTCAATAATCCACAGCCGCGGCACACTCAGAAACCCCACCAACTGCCCCACAAACACAAAACTCGGCACCACCGGAAACGTGTACTTGTGCTTCGTCATGAACGGCCGCACCGGACTCACGTCCTCATCCACATTGAAGCTCACCACCTCCACGTCTTCCCTGCCCTGCAGGTCATCGTACAGCTTCTGGAACTGCGGCAGCAGCATGTGGCACGGCGCGCTCCAACTCGCCCAGATGCACACCACCACCGCCTTGCCCTCCAGTCTCTTCAGGTTCCACACCTTCCCGTCAAGGTCCGCCAGGCGGAACGCCGGCATGTCTTTGTATGGTTTTTCCCATCGCGCCATGGATTCTGATACCTAGACTTTCTCCGGAACGATGTAAGGCGCCCGGTAGGGATGCCGTGTTAACAATGCGTCGGCTTGCGCGTCCCCCACAAATCGTTCCCGTCCGTCCCACTGAAGCCGCCGCCCCACCCGGTAGCTGATGTTCGCCAAATGGCAGCAGTCCGATGACAGCACGTTTACCGCCACCTCCGCATGCAGATCCTCCCGCTTCCGGCTCCTCACCGCCCCCAGGAAATTCTCCATGTGCGGAGCCGTATCGCCCTTCTCCGCCTTGCCCTGCTGCGCCAGTTCGCCCTTCTCCCCCTTGTACACCCAATACCCCGAACTGTCCGTCGCCATATACCCGTCGCTGCCGTAAAAAATATCGCCCACTACGTTAAACCCGTGCCGCTTCAGCGGACCTTCGTCCGGGCCCGGAATCCCCCGCACCTCAAACACCATCTGGGCATCGCCGAAGTCATACGTGGCTATCTGCGTATTCGGCGTCTCCTGATCATCCTTATAGAGAAACTTCCCCCCGGTGGAAACCACGTGCTTCGGCAGCGCCGTCGCCCCCAAACCCCACAGCGCGATATCCATCTCATGCACGCCCTGGTTGCCGATGTCGCCGTTCCCCGTGTCCCAGAACCAGTGCCAGTTATACTTGAACCGCAGTTCATTGAACGGTCGCAGCGGCGCCGGCCCCAGGAACAGATCCCAATTGATCCCCGGCGGAGTCGGCTGGTCCCGCTTGTGCCCGATCGATGGCCGCCGCTTGTAACACAGCCCCTTCGCCATATACACCTTGCCGATCACCCCGCCGCGTAACAACTCCACCGCCTCCCGCATGTGCGGCATGCTCCGGCTCTGCGTCCCCGCCTGCACAATCCGGTTGTACTTCCGCGCCGCCGCAATCATCTGCTTCCCCTCGAACGGGTTGTAGCAGCACGGCTTCTCCACGTACACGTCCTTGCCCGCCTGCATCGCCCAGATCGCCGCCAGCGCGTGCCAGTGATTCGGAGTGGCAATCGACACCGCGTCCACGTTCTTGCTCTCGAACAGCTTCCGCATGTCCGTGAACACCTCGGGCTTGTGTCCATTGTTCCGCTCCACCAGCGCCACCGCCCGCTCCTGCGCCGCCTGATTCACGTCGCAAATCGCCGCGATATGGCAATCGAGCTTCGAATATTCGTTCACATGCGCCGTTCCTCGTCCGCCGACGCCGATCACGGCGACGTTCACACGGTCATTGGCGCCGAGTATTCGCGATGTCTGGGTGGATAGCGCCGCTGCTGCCATCGTCCGCAGCGCCTGCCGCCGGTTGGTTTCCATGCTCATGAGGCCTCCACGCGAGTAATCCCGATTATAACCAAGCCGTCAGGAAAGCGTGCTATCATCCGCCGGGTAATCTTCCTGCCTCCGAAAAATAACAAACTCCTCCGCCTCCTCGGCGTCAACTTCGGCGTCGCCGTCATCATCGGCGAAACCATCGGAGTCGGGATCCTCCGCACACCCGGCGAAGTCGCCGCCCATCTCCCCTCGCCCTCCCTCGCGCCGGAGGCTTCTACGTCTACGTCCACCGCGCATTCGGTCGCCGCGCCGGTTTCGCCATCGGCTGGTGCGCTTTCCTCGGCCAGCTCGCCGCCGTCGCCTTCGCCGCCATCACCATCGCCGAATACTCCACCGCTCTGTTCCCCTTCCTCCGCCCCTTCTCCCTCCCCATCGCCGCGGGCAGCATCCTCGCCTTCGCCCCCGTCCACTGGAACGGACTCGCCATCTCCGCCCGCACCCAGGAACTCACCAACTTCCTCAAAGCCGCCGCCTTCCTCGCCCCTTCCGCCCCCGCCCCTTCCGCCCCCGCCGCTTCACTCCCCACCCCGCGATCCTCGCCGCCCAAGCCATCTTCTACACCTGCGACGGCTGGTACACCGCCATCTACTTCACCGAAGAGGTCCGCGCCCCCTCCCGCAACCTCCCCCGCTCCATGCTCGGCGGAGTCGCCCATTCGAAACTCGCCGCCTCCGCCGCCACCATCGTCTTCGGAGCCCGCGGCGAGCGCATCATCACCGCCCTCGCCCTCTTCACCATCCCGCCCCTCATCAACGCCGTCCTCCTCATGGCCACTCGCATCCTCTACGTCCTCAGCCTCGACGGCCTCATCGCCCCTTTCGCCGCCATCGCCCTCGTCCTCACCCGTTCGAGCGAACGCCTCCTCGCCATCGCCGGCTTCTTCTACGTCGTCAACTACACTTCCGCCTACATCTGTTTAATCGCCCTTCGCCGCAAGGACCCCTCCCTCCCCCGCCCCTTCCGCGCCTGGGGCTATCCCTACACCACCTGCATCGTCCTCGCCATCAGCCTCGCCTTCCTCGCCGGAGCCATCGCCGCCGACACCCAAAACAGCCTCTGGGCACTCCTCCTCCTCGCCCTCGGCGAACCCCTCCGCCGCCTCCTGACATACTGATGCATCGCTGATATGCTGAGATGTATGCGGACCACCGTTCGTCTGCCAGACCCGCTCCTCGAGGATGCCAAACGCGCCGCATCCGAAGCCGGAACCACCCTCACAGCGGTGCTCGAGGACGCCTTGCTCGAATATCTTTCCCGCCGCAAGCACCAAAAGCAGCATTCCACACCCGTACGCCTCCCAACCTTTGGAGGACGCGGAGTACGAAAAGGCATTGACCTCGACGACAGCGCTTCCCTGCTGGACATTCCCCGGCCTCAAGTGGCATAACCCCCTGCGAGTACGCTAGGCGCCCTACTTTCGCACATTTGAAGCGTCCTCTTTCTCCTGAAGTGCGTCCTCTCCCTGTCTGGCGCATGTTTCCCTTGACATTACTGCATGATCATGTCTAGATGAAAGAATGAACGTGTTCGAACGCCAGATCGGTGGACGAAGGTACCGCATCGCTTCTCAGTCCATTTGGGACCCCAGCCTCCATCGTTCCTTCGCACGACAAGCCGTCCTTGGACCATCCGATCCTCCTCCGACCGCTGATCTCGCGTCGGCGCGTGCCGCGGGCCGCCGCCGCATCGGCGACATGGGTGCCTTGGCATGGGCCGCCGAGCAACTCGACCTGGTCAGACTGATCGATCGGTCCTGCGGATTGAAACGTCCTCCCGAAGGTCCCACGTTGGGCGAAATGGTGGTTGCTGTTGCCCTCCAGAGGGCATGCTCCCCGGCGGCAAAGTGTCACCTGCCGTCCTTTCTGGAGTCATGTCTGCCGCGTATTTCTTGTCTGCCCCCCACAGCGTTCTCCGGCCAGGCGTTTCATCGCCTGGCCAGACAAGTGAGCGAGGAGCAACTGGAGAAAGCACAGATCGCAATCGCCCGGACTGCCGTGCGGAGATTCGAGTTGGAGACCGATGTGCTCGCCTTCGACTCCACCAATTTTGACACGCATATCGCCACGACCACGCCTGGAGAGTTGGCGCGCCGGGGCCATGCCAAGAGCAAGCGCAGCGATCTCCGCGTGGTAGGACTGGCGACGCTGGTCAGTGAAACGGGGCATGTGCCCTTGCTGCATCGGACCTATCCCGGCAATGGATCGGATCAAGCAGTGCTGGCAGCCTGTCTGGGCGCACTCGGCAAACTGCATGAGGCCCTGGATGAGGGCGATCCACGCCGTCGGCCGTCGAACCGGACACTGGTACGGGATGGCGGATTCTGGAGCGAGCAACTGGAATTGGACTTGGACGTGGAGGGATACCATACGCTGATCTCGCTGCCATTGAGTCATCGCGCCTCGGAGATCGCCTTACAGCAGGCCGCGCGGCGTGGAGCGATGAAGCGTCTGACGGGAAAGTTGAGTGAGGTGCGCGCCGCGCGGTTGCGAATCCCGGTGGGAGATTTGGACCGGACGCTGGTGGTGGTGGAGAGTCAGGAATTGCTGCGGGGGCAGAAGCGGGGGATAGCCGTGGCTCTGCGCAAAGCCCGGCAAGAGTTGAACAAGCTGGCGGCCCGCGCGGGTGCCGGGCGGATCGATCGCGCCACGCTGGAGAACCGCGTGCGGAAGGTGTTGCAAAGCCAATATCTGGCGGAATTCGTGGTGACGACGATCGGAGAGCGCAACGGGAAGGTGACACTGGACTGGCACGTAGACGGGGAGCGGAGGCGGCGCCTGGAGCGGACGCGGTTGGGGCGTCGGGTGATGTGCACGGACCGCCATGCATGGAGTACGGGGCGAATCGTGAATGCCTTCCGCGGCCAGTGGAATGTGGAGGAGTTGTTCCGTCGGGCCAAGAAGGGCGGCGTGGTGCCCTGGGGGCCTTCCCATCAGTGGGTGGACAGTTCGTTGCGTCTGCACACGTTCGCCACGGTAGTCGGCCTGATGCTGGTCAGCTTGGTGCGGATAGCGCTGGGGACGAGCAAATCGGTGCGGGAGATGATGAAGCAACTGGGGGAGATGGAAGCCACTGTGCTGCGCGTGCGGACCAAAGATCGGGGCCGTCGTGAGAGCGTGCTGATTCCACCGGAACTCACGGCCGAGCAGCGCCGGTGGGCGGAGAAGCTGGAATTGGGCCGTTGGATGCCAACCATTGTAAAATCTGTGCCGCAAGTCAATGAACAGCCGGCTGCGTGAGCAAAGCACATCCGATTTTGCGAAAGTAGGGCTAGAAGCAATACTGTTCACTTAAGAACATTTTAGTGCTATTCTGTTTTTGGGGCGGATGCCTCCACAAGGAGGTCATCGCATGCATATTACCGCCGTCGAATCCACAACGCTCACGACGGTT
>JADLBG010000227.1 GCA_020847895.1 Bryobacterales bacterium | reverse complement strand
TGCCGAAGATGCAGAGGAAGAAGGTGGCCGAGATGAGGACCATGTTCCAGACCTTCATCATCCCCTTCTTCTCCTGCATCATCACGGAGTGGAGAAAGGCAGTCGCGGTAATCCAGGGGAGAAGAGAAGCGTTTTCGACGGGATCCCAGCCCCAGTAGCCGCCCCATCCGAGGACGGAGTAGGCCCAGCCGGCGCCGAGCAGAATGCCGGTTCCCTGGAACATCCAGGTGATCAGCGTCCAGCGTCGCGTAGTGTGAATCCAGGCATCCCCGGGCTGCCTGGTAATCAGCGATCCCATGGCGAAGGCGAACGGAACCGTAAAGCCGACATAACCGAGATAGAGCATGGGCGGATGGGCGGCCATGGTCCAGTATTGGAGCAGCGGATTGAGTCCGTTGCCGTCGGGCACCTCCGTGATTCCCCTGCCCACGGCGAGCACCTGGAACGGGTTTTCGGGGAATGCGATGAGGACCAGGAAAAATGCCTGGACGGCCATAAGAATGGCCGTCACGTAGGGCATCATGTCGCGGAACTTGTTGCGGTTGGTGAATACGAGGATGGCGCTGTAACCGGAGAGCAGCCACGCCCACAACAGCAGCGAACCTTCCATGCCGCCCCACCAGGAGGCGAACTTATAGACCAACGGCATGGCGCGGTTGCTGTGCTTGGCGACATAGGCCAAACGGAAGTCGCCCGCAATGAGGGAGTAGACCAAAATGCCGGAGGCGATGGTCAACAGGAACCATATGGCATAGACGGCTCGCTGCCCGCTCAAGACAAGCAGCGGTTTCTGCCTCATCCTGCCGGTGATGGAGGCGGCGACGGCGTACGCCGACAGACACAGCGCAAGCAGGATTGCCAGCGCTCCCAGATTCTCCATGAAGTCTCCTTAGTGCAAATCCCAGCCGTACTTACGAGGTCCGCTTCTCCTGATACACGGGCGCGCCCTGGTTCTGTCCCGGCTTGGTTTCATATTTCGAGGCGCACTTGGCCTGAATACGATTGGCGTGGAAGACGCCATCGTTGCCCAAGCGGCCGTCGGCAACGGCCTGCGCGCGATCGCGGAAGGTATCCGGTAGCGGATCGCTGCCGTTATAGACGACTTTCAGCGTTTTTGCTTTTTGTGTAAGGACGAACTCGACTTCCCTGCCGCGGCGAACGATGGAGCCCGGCTGGACATCTCCAGCCACGCGCAGGCGCTCGGACCGGGTCGCGGGATTCATGCTTTCGAGTTCCGCAACTGTCTTGTAATAGCTTTTGCCGTCGCTGACGCCGCCGACCGCGAGCCACACCAAAGTGCCCACGATAACAGCCATAATGGCCCCGAACTTCAAGTAAGTATTCATCCGATTCCACCTGCCCCATAGTATAGCTCCCGGGCCTCGACATACGTTTTCATGAACTTGCAAAAAATTGTCTCCACCGTCCGGTTTTGGGACGGCAGTTCGCGGAAGCGAACGGGAAACGGAGAGGAAGAGGGGGTTGAACTCATTGGAAGCACATAGCTTATTGTTTGGAGAGACGATTGCCGTAAGGAGGAGGATGGCGCCTGGAAGTCCCCCTCCGGCTCGCGTTCTCCTGGCTGACGACCAGCCCGACGTGCTGCTGGCACTGCGGTTGCTGTTGAAAGGCGAAGGTTTCCAGACGGAGGCAGTCACCAGCCCGAGCGAGATCCTGCGGGCGGCCGCGGCAAACCGCTACGACCTCATATTAATGGACCTGAACTATACGCGCGATACCACTTCCGGCGCCGAGGGGCTGGATCTGCTCACGCAGCTCAAGTCTTTTCCCGATCCCCCGCCCGCGGTGGTGATGACGGCATGGTCTTCGATCGATCTGGCGGTGGAGGCGATGCGCCGGGGCGCGGTGGATTTCGTCACCAAGCCATGGGACAACGCCCGGTTGGTGAGCACGTTGCACAAGAATATCAGCTTGCGGCAGGGCTCCTCCGGGCGGGATGAATTGGCCATCGCCAAGAAGGTGCAAGGGAAGCTTTTTCCGCAGGTTATGCCTTCCCTGAAGACACTGGAGTATGCGGGCATGTGCGTGGAGGCAGGGAGCGTGGGCGGGGATTATTACGATTTTCTGAACTTGAGCCGGGGCCGGTTGGGGTTGGTGCTGGCGGATGTCTGCGGGAAGGGGATGGCGGCCGCTCTGCTGATGGCGAACCTGCAAGCAACCTTGCGCAGCCACTGCCAGAGCGCGCCGGAGGACTGGGCTGCGGTAATGCATTCGGTGAACACGCTGTTCTACGAGAGCACGGCTCCGGAGCACTTCGCCACGGCATTCATTGCCGATTACAACGATGATTTACGCACCCTGCAATACATCAATTGCGGTCACAATCCGCCCGTGGTGTTGCGAGCGGACGGGACCTTGGAACGGCTCAATCCCACCGCGCTGGTGGTGGGGGCCTTCCGGCGGTTCACGTGCAGAACAGCGCAGACACGGCTAGGGGCGGGGGATTGGGTGGTCATGTTTTCCGACGGGATTGTAGAGGCGCAGAGCGAATACTCGGGGATGTACGGGGAGGAGCGGTTGGTGGAGGTGGTGAGGCGCAACGCCGGCGGGACGGTGCAGGGAATGCTCGGTGCGGTGCGGGAGTCTTTGGACGGGTTTGCGAGTCCGGCGGGGCGGGACGATTGGACGTTATTGGCGGCGCGTGGGATGTAACATACCGAAAAGGAAGCACTCGGGCCGTTGACCGGTAAAATGTTCCTTGGATCAGATTGAAGAAGCGTACGCCCGCGCCGTGGAGGCGTTGCGGCGGTGTTGCACACCGGCGGGCTTGAAGGCCTCGGGACGCAAACAGGGCCATCATCAGATTTGGGCCCGTGACAGCATGATAGCCCTACTCGGAGCGCGGTTGGTGGACGATGACGGGATTCAGACCGCGCTGCGCGCGTCGCTCGATTTGCTGGCGCGACATCAGTCTGAGAGCGGCGCGATTCCGAACAACGTGGATGCGGCAAGCCACAGGCCGAATTTCCGCGCTTATGCAGACGGCGGGTTGTGGTGGATCATCGGAAGCTCGCTGCTCGCTCCCGATCCGGAGGCCGTGCGATCGATCCTCGGTTGGTACGCCTGTCAGGACGTGGATCAGAGCGGTCTGCTCTCGATGCAGGAAGGCGCGGACTGGCAGGATCTCTTCTGTACGCGAGGGAAAGGGCTGTACCTGAATTGCCTCTACGTGCTCGCGCTGCGGGCGGCGGCGAAGGTGTTGGCGGGAGAGAGCGAGCGGCTGACAGGCCTGGCGGAATCGGTTACGGAGAAGATCAACCGCTGGTTCTGGTATCCCGGCGATGGGAACATGCTGCGGCACCATTCGCATACCTTCAGCACGGAGAGCAGGCGGGAGTTGGATTCCCTGGGGAGGAAGCGGTTTCTGCCGCCAAAACGGTATTTGGTGGAGGAGCAGTATTACTTACCCTACCTCGCCTTTCGGGCTGTGGGAGAGTGGTTCGATTCGCTGGGGAACGTGCTTGCGATCCTCAGCGGCGTCGCCGGCCCGCGGCAATCCGGGATCATTCTGGACTTCATAGCGCGCCACGGGCTTGACCACTGGCCGCTGGTGAGCCTGACGCCGGCCGTGGGTTTTGTGGACCCGGACTGGCGGGACTACTACGGCAGGTTGAACGTTCCGCATCATTACCACAACGGGGGCATCTGGCCCTTTATCGGCGGATTTTACATAGCGGCGCTGGTTAAAACGGGACAGATGGAGGTTGCGGCAGGGGCTTTGGATCGGCTGGCGGAGATGAATCTGAGGGGGGAGTTCAACGAATGGCATCACGGCAGGACGGGGGAGCCAATGGGAGTACGGGATCAGGCCTGGTCGGCGGGGATGTTTGTGTATGCGGTGGAGTGTGTGCGGCGGGGGAAGGCGTGGCTTGCTTAAGAC
>JADLBG010000226.1 GCA_020847895.1 Bryobacterales bacterium | reverse complement strand
TCACCAGCGCTGTCTGGAGCCGCTCCGTGACGGACGATCAGTTGCAAACCGTGATCCGCGACGGAGTCCGTGGAACAGCCATGCCTGCATTCGGCGGCCGCATCGACGCCGCCGGCCGCGCCGCGCTGGTGGCTCACTTGCGAAAGTTGTCCGCCGCCGCCATCCAGCCACTCAACTCGCTGCCGGCGCCGGAAATCAAAGTGAGTTGGGAAAACTTGAAGAACCCCGGCGCCGGGCAGTGGCTGATGTACGGCCGCGATTCGGGCAACCAGCGCTACAGCCCGTTGAAGGATATCCACCGCGGCAATGTCCGCAATCTCGTGCCGCTGTGGAGCTTTCAAACAGGAACCCCCGATGGGCTCGAGGCCACTCCCTTGTTCGTCAACGGCGTGCTGTTTCTCACCACTTCCTGGAACCACGTCTTTGCCATCGACGCGCGAACGGGCGCGGAACTGTGGCACTACAAGCGCCGCCTGCCGGAAAAGCTGAAGTACTGCTGCGGTCCGGTAAACCGCGGAGTCGCAATCCTGAACGACACGCTCTATCTCGGCACCCTCGATGCTCACCTGGTTGCCCTGAACGCGCGCGATGGCCGCGTGAAGTGGGATGTGGAAGTGGGCAAAGTGGAAGACAACCTGAGCATTACGTCTCCACCGCTTGTAGCCGGCAACCGCATCGTGACGGGAGCGGCCGGCGGAGACTTCCCCTCGCGCGGATTCATTGATGCCTACGATCCAGCCACCGGCAAACGGCTCTGGCGCTTCTACACCGTGCCCTCCCAAGGCGAGAAAGGCGTCGAGACCTGGTCCGGCGATTCGTTCAAAACGGGAGGAGCCGCCACCTGGATGAACGGATCCTACGACCCCGCGCTCAACCTCGTCTATTGGGGGACAGGCAATCCCTATCCCGATTACGACGGCGATGCGCGGCGGGAGAGCAACCTGTACAGCGATTGTGTGGTCGCGCTCAGCGCCGATACAGGCAAGCTCGTTTGGCATTATCAGTTCACTCCTCACGACGTCTGGGATTACGACGGCGTGAACGAAATGGTCTTCGTCGACGGACTGCTCCACCAGGGCCGCCGCGTCAATGCTCTGGTGCATGCCGATCGAAACGGACATTTCTTCGCGCTCGACCGGGCCAGCGGAAAGTTCCTCTACGCGAAGCCTTTCGTCAAAGTAACGTGGACCAACCGCTATGACGATAGCGGCCGTCCCGTAACGAACCCCGCGGCAATTCCCACCTATGAGGGTGTCGAGGTATGTCCCGGCGCCGCCGGCGGCAAGGAATGGAATGCCATGTCATTCTCTCCGCTGACTCGCTTCGTTTACCTGCCGGTCATCGAGAACTGCGCCATGTTCTACAACTATGGCGTCGAGGCGCGCAAGAAAGGACTTCCGCCGGGACCCAACGGGTTCCGTTACCTGCCCGGCAAGGCTTTCGGAAAGGTGATGGCAATCCGGGCCGATACCGGGGAGCCGGCGTGGGAAGTGAAGACGCGGACTCCGATGGCCACCGGTATGCTCGCCACCGCCGGCAACCTGCTCTTCACGGGCAACGCCGAGGGCAGCTTTCAGGCATTCGATGCGGAGAAAGGCGCTCTGCTGTGGTCCTACCAGACCGGATCAGGAATGCGCGGCGCGCCCATCGCGTTCCGCATGGACGGCCGCCAGTACGTGGCCATCGCATCCGGCATGGCGGGAGCCATCGGCGGCTATACCGGAGCCGGCGCGCCGTGGATGAGAAATTACCGCTCCGGCGGAACGCTGTTCGTCTTCCATCTCTTCGAACCCGGCGCTTCCACTCGTTTTCACGGCGGGGCGGAGAGTAAGTAAGCTGAGTACAGTGGATCAAACACATGACACGCCGAACGTTCGCCGCCGCGGCGATGGCGGGGTTCTCCGCAGCCGCTGAGGAATGGATTCCTTTATTTGATGGGCGCAGCCTGAATGGCTGGCGCGCCGGCGAGAACAAGGGCACATGGACCGTGGTGGACGGCCAACTGGCGTCCAACGGACCACGTTCGCATCTCTTCTACACCGGACCGGTGAACGGCGCAAACTTCCGGAACTTCGAACTCGAAGTCGAAGCGCTGGCCAAGCCGCTGTGCAATTCGGGAATCTATTTCCACACACGGTATCAGGAGGCCGGCTTTCCGGAAAACGGCTTCGAAATCCAGATCAATAACACGGCAACCGGGGAAGGGAACTACCGTGAGCGCAAGAAGACCGGGTCCCTCTACGGCGTGCGCAACATCTACAAGCAGCTTGTTGGCGATGACCAGTGGTTCCGCCTCAACATACTCGTGCGCGGGAAGAATATTCAGGTGAGACTCAACGGCGCGCTTCTTGTCGACTTCACCGAACCCCTCCCTCCCGTCACCGCTCCAGGCGAGAAAGGCCGCGTGCTCGACGCGGGAACGTTCGCCATCCAGGGGCACGATGCCGGCTCCCACGTACGCGTGCGCAGTGTGCGCGTGCGTCCGCTGCCGGATTCCACAGCCCTAACGCCGCCGCCACGGGTGGATGATGTCTTCCGCGAACTGCTCACCCTCGGCGCGCACAATGTTCCCGTGGTGGATTATCACGTGCACCTGAAGGGCGGGCTCACCTTGGAGCAGGTGCTCGCCAAAGGACGCCGCGACGGAATCCAATGCGGCATCGCGATCAATTGCGGGAAAGGATTCCCCGTGCAGGACGACGAGACCGCCAGAAGCTTTGTCGAATCGATGCGTGGACAACCCGTCTTCGTGGCCATGCAAGCCGAGGGCAGGGAGTGGACGCGGATGTTTTCCCGAAAGGCCGCGGCGCTGTTCGACTACACCTTCACCGATTCCATGACCTGGACCGACAACCGCGGACGGCGCATGCGGCTCTGGATCCCGGACGAAGTGGGCACGATCCCCGATGCGCGGGAGTTCATGGACACGCTGGTGGCGCGCACGGTGCGCATTCTCGAAACCGAGCCCATCGACATCTACGTGAATCCCACATTTATCCCGGAGGTCCTGAAAAAAGACTACGATGTCCTGTGGACCGAGGCCAGAATGAAAAAGGTGATCAATGCCGCGGCGGACAACGGCGTCGCCATCGAACTCAACGGCCGCTATCGCCTGCCGGGCGAGTCATTCGTGAAAATGGCCAAATCCGCCGGATGCAAGTTCACCTTCGGCACGAACAACTCCGGCCCCGGTGACCTTGGCCGCTGCGAATACGGACTCGACATGGTGAAGGCCGCCGGGCTCCGCTGGCAGGATTTCTTTGTTCCTGGCGTGGCGGAAAAAGCCGTGGACCGAAAGCGACAAGCCCTGAAAGGTTGACTCGATGCGTTCATACGCCGCATGTTTGCTCTTATCCACCGCCCTCCTGACAGCCGCGGAGAAGCCGGTCTTCCCCTACGGCGCCGTCTATTTCCGCAAGTCTAATCCGCCGGAGCAGGATTGGGCGCGGGACCACCAGACCGCTGCGCGCATCGGCATGAACACGTTTCGCCAGTGGTTCATGTGGGGGGCCATCGAAACCGCTCCCGGCCACTACGACTGGCGCGATTACGACCAGATGATGGACCTTGCGGCCAAGAACAACATAAAGGTCGTAATCGCCGAGATGGTGACCTCCGCCCCGGAGTGGATGTTCCGCAAGTATCCCAATGCCCGCTACCGCGCAAGCGACGGCACGGTTGTGGATAGCGGCATCGGCGGCAGCAGCGCCACGGGTGGATTCCCCGGCCTCTGCCTGGACAACCCGGAAATCCATGCCGCTGCGGAGAAGTTTCTCGTTGCCCTCGTGGAGCATTACCGCAACCACCCCGCCTTGCTAGGCTACGATCTGTGGAACGAGAACACCGCCTACGGCGGCCGGCCCGGGAAGATGTACTGCTATTGCGACGCCACGAGACGAAAGCTGCGCGAGTGGCTGCGAAAGCGCTACACCTCGCTTGAGGAAGTGGCGCGCGTCTGGAACCGTTACACCTGAATTATGCACGCAGATGGAGCGTGCTGCCGAGGCCGACGTTGGCTTCGAGGTAGTTGAGCGCGAGCCTGTCACGCGGTAGTTTCTGCGCTTTTTGTACCCCCTCCTGTAAGATGCTGATT
>JADLBG010000225.1 GCA_020847895.1 Bryobacterales bacterium | reverse complement strand
TCAGCTTCTCTACCGGCCACGGCAGTTTGTAATGCAGCCCCGGCTCGCGATATGGCAGCGCTTTTTTTCCGAAGCGCTCGATCACACCCACTTCATCCGGGCCGAGCGTATAGAAGCCGTTGAGTACGAACATTGCCGCGAGAACAGCGAAAGCGGGCCGCTTCCACTGTTCCCTTCTCTGCCAACCATGTTCGAGCCCGCGGCGCAGGTCGAGGTGTTCGATGCGGTGTTTGAGATGATGAGGAGTAAATTGGTGGAGCAGTTTGCCGATCATGCCCTTCTTCTTCTCCACCTGAAGCAGCCGCAGAGAACTGAGCATCACCAGCAAGGAAGAGAGTTGGTGAGTAAATGCGGCTCCCAGCGGGCCAAGAACACCGGTGGCGCACGCGAGCACGGCGGTGAAATTCACGACGCCGGCAAAGATGACGATGTTCTGCCACGTAATGGCCATGGCGCGGCGGCTCACTTCGAACACTTTCGCGAGTTTGTCGAGCGACTCGCCCATGTAGACGACATCCGCCGCCTCGGCGGTGATATCGCTGGCGCCGGAGACGGCAATGCCGACGTGCGCGGCCGCGAGCGCGGGGGCATCGTTGATCCCGTCGCCCACCATGGCTACCGTGTGGCCGTGGGCAGCCATGTGGCGGATGCGCTCGAGTTTCTGCTCGGGGAGTAACTCGGCCTCGACGCGCGGGATTTGAAGCTCTTTGGCGATCACTTCCGCGGCGCGGCGGCGGTCTCCGGTGAGCATCACGACTTCGTGGATGTTCAGGTGATGATCGAGTTGGTGGATGGCCTTCCTGACGCCCTGGCGGACACGGTCGCGGAGTAGAATGGCGCCCGCCAGAGTAGTGCCTTCCGCCACCAGGACGGCGGTGGCTCCCAGACGGTCCGCCTCTTCAAGAGCCTCGGCTGTGCCTGTGACCCCGTGCTCGGCGAGGTAAGCGGCGTTGCCCGCGCGCAGCACGCGGCCATCCCAGGCGCACTCCACCCCACGCCCGGGCAGCACACGCGCGTCTTCCACGGAGGGAATGGAAAGCCCCCTGGCCCGGGCCTCTTCGACAATGACGCGGGCGAGCACGTGGTCCGAACCGCGCTCCGCGATGGCGGCAAGTCTTAGCACTTCGTCTTCGCCGCGCTCCGGCGCCAGGATGCGGATGATCTCGAACCGGCCCTCGGTAACCGTGCCGGTCTTGTCGAACATCACCGCATCCACCTTGGACGCGAGTTGGATGATGGCTCCGCCGCGCACCAGGATGCCGCGCCGGGCCAAGCCTCCAATCGCCGCCACCATTGCCGTGGGCGTCGCGAGAATGAGGGCGCAGGGGCAGGCGACAATAAGGACCGCAACGGTGCGCAGCCAGTCGCGTGTGAAATAGAATGTGCCCGCGGCGGCAATGAGCAAAGCGGGAAGGAAGAACTTCGCGTAGCGGTCCGCCATTTTCTCCACAGGGGCCTGCCGCTGGCGGGCTTCCTGAACGAGGTGAACGACGCGCGCCAGCGTGGTGTCGGAACCCGCGCGGGTGACGCGGATTTCGAGCATGCCGTTGCCGTTCAGGGCGCCGGAAAAGACTTCGGATCCCGGATGCTTGTCCCTGGGCAGACTCTCCCCGGTGATCGTGCTTTCGTCGACGCTCGAAAAGCCCACCGCCACTACGCCATCGGCCGTGATGCGCTCGCCCGCTTTCACAAGAACGTGGTCGCCCGGCTCGAGATCCTCGACGTTCACTTCCACCTCGGCGCCGTCCTTGAGCAGGCGCGCTTTGCGGGGCATCTGGCCGGCGAACCGGCGAATGGCGGCATTTGTCCTTCCGGCGGCATAGGTTTCGAGGCCCTCCCCGACGAGGATGATGAACATCGCTTCGGCAGCCGCCATGTACTCTCCGGCGGCAAGCGCGGCGACCACCGCGACGCAAATGGCCAGGTCGGCGGTAATCTGCTTTTCGAGCAACGAAGCGATGGAGTTGTAGAAAGTCTTATAGCCGGCCAGCACGGTGATGATGGCGGCGGTATCAATCCCGAATACGGTCTTGAAGATTCCCGTGACGTTGAGGACGAGCAAAGCGCCCACGAAGGCCGCGAAGACGTAATAGCGTACTCGTTCGCGCGCTTCCTGCCCGGGCGTTTGATTTTCTTTCGGCCGTGCTACCTGATGCATCCTGCTCCTTCAAGGCCTCTCCCGGCACGCCGCAAGCCGGTGGGCCTGCCCACGATAGAATCGAAGATAGATCATTATGCCATTTGCTTCGATTCCGGAGGCCATTGAGGACTTCCGCGCCGGCCGCATGCTTGTCGTCGTCGACGATGAGGACCGCGAAAACGAAGGCGACCTCACCGTCGCCGCGGAGAAGATAACCCCTGAGGCTATCAACTTCATGGCCGTGCACGGCAGAGGTCTCATCTGTGTCGCTCTCTCGCCCGAGAAATGCGATCATCTGCAACTGCCGCTGATGACCCAGCGTAACACCTCGATGTTCGGCACGGCGTTCACGGAGTCCGTGGATGCGGCATGCGGCGTGACCACGGGCATCTCCGCCGCTGACCGCGCGCACACCATCCGCGTCATCATGGACCGGAAGACGCGCCCCACGGACCTGGCCCGTCCCGGCCACGTGTTCCCCTTGCGGGCACGTGAAGGAGGAGTGCTGGTGCGTACCGGTCAGACGGAAGCCGCGGTGGACCTTGCGCGTCTGGCGGGGTTGGAACCGGGCGGGGTGATCTGCGAGGTGATGAACGACGACGGCACGATGTCGCGCGTTCCGCACCTGGTGGATTTCTGCCGGAAGCATGGGCTGAAGATGATCTCCGTGGCCGACCTCATCCGCTATCGTCTGCACAACGAACGCATCGTCCAGCGCATCGCCGAGGGATGCCTGCATACAGAGTACGGCGACTTCCGCACCATCACGTATTCGAGCACGGTGAACGCGGAAAACCACCTCGCCCTGGTGCACGGCGAAGTCGCCGGGGTGGAGAACATTCTGGTGCGCATGCATTCGCACTGCGTCTACGGCGATGTGTTTCATTCGCTCGATTGCCAGTGCAACCACCTGGTGGATGGCTCCCTCAAAACGATTGCGGAAGCGGGCGCGGGGGTTCTGGTCTATTTGCACCAAACAGGACTGGGATTTCGCATCCAGAAGGAGAATGGCGCAATGCGCATCCTGTCGCACGGGCGCGACCGGGTTCAACCCGCGGCGCAGGGCCAGCGCACGCTCCAGCATGATACGGGGATCGGGGCGCAAATTCTGGCCGACCTCGGGCTGCATAAGATCCGGTTGCTCACAAATCATCCACGCAAGATTGCCGGTCTGGACGGATTCGGCATCGAGATTGTGGATACCGTCGCCGTGTAACCGTTTGCCATACGGCGCAGGTGTATCCTGGACGAATGCAGAATATCGGACTCCCGCGGGGCGAAACCCTGAACCGGCGAAAGCTGCTGCAATCCATCGCGACCGCGGCTGCGGCCGGATCCTTGAAAGGCGAGGAAACGCGCCCGCGTCTGACGGCCTGGATGTACATGATCTATCCGCTGGAGCAGTGGCTCACGGATTTCGAGCGCACGCTGGATGCATGGGAGAGCGGAGGCGTGCGCGGCATTGTTATCGGGCCGCTGCGGTTCTGGGATGGCCCGACGAGTTTCGACTTCACCTACCGGCGCGCGGGAGCGACGATCAGCACCTTCGCCCCCGATGCCGCGGTCTACCGCCGGTTCGGCGTCGATGCGCCGGAGAATGTGCGCCTGGATGCGGCCAAGGAAAAACAACTGCATGCCCTGGTGGAGGCGATTCACAAGCGCAAGTGGGAACTGATGTTTTTTGGGCCGGGCCACTATGGGCGGCGCAAGTCGTTCGAACAGGACCCGTTCGGGGCTTTGTCCCTGGCGGCGGGGGTTGAGGATACGCTCCGGGCCTACCCGCAAGCCGACGGCGTCATAGTCGACGGCGCCGGGGAGCATCATTATGAACTGGCCTTCCATCACGGCGGAGAGTTGTTCGAGATCCGCGATCATCAGCGGCAGATCTACACCCACCTTGGCTTTGACGTGGCCCGCATGGAGCGGGGGATGAATCATCTCAAAGCGCGGTTCCATCAACTCACTCCCGCGCGGGTTCGCTTCCACGCCACCGGGGGAATGCTCAGCGGGTTGTCGCTGTTCGACATGAACGAGGACGCGCTCTACTGGCTGCGCATGCGGCAGGAGACCACCTTGCAAAATATGGCCGCCGTCCGTAAGCAATGGGGTTCGCTCAGCCGGAGCGCAAAACTGGGGACGATTCCCCGCTCGGCGGTTTTTTCGGTGCTCACGACGCAGGACTACGAAAAGACCCATGGTTTTTTTGATTACATCTTTCCGAAGCACTATTACTGGAACCGCGGATTTGACGGAATGTACGGGACGGTGGGCCGGTGGGCGGCCACCCTGCGCGAGTGGAATGCCTCGCTCACGGAGGAGGATTGCTTTACGGTGGTGAAGATTCTCTTCGGATTGGAATTGCCTGGTGTGCAGAAACTCGCCGATCTGGACAACGGATTTCCCGATGCCTTCTTCGACAAAGTGGTATATCCGGAAACACGGCGCGCCCTCGAGGCCACGGGAAACCCGGACAAAGTCATCGCCTGGATCTCCACGGGGCGCAATCCACACGCGGGCGATCCCATGCCGGCGCATGATCTGGAGCGAATCCTGGAGGCTTCGCACCGCGCCGGATTGAAACGGTTCATCTTTCATCCGGACGTCAACCTGGGAGCGGCGGAATGGAAGATCATCTCCCGGACGTGCGGCAAGGAGTGGGTGGAGGATCCGAACGGAT
>JADLBG010000224.1 GCA_020847895.1 Bryobacterales bacterium | reverse complement strand
CGAAAACTAATCCGTCCATGGGAGGCTGTTCGTTCGATTGATAGCGTGGAATCGGTGTTGGCCTCGGATTGCGGCCGAATTCGAAGCTGATCCCCAAATCCATGTCATATCCCGGTGGGGAGAGTTCCCCTGTGATCGGGCGAGGATGACGCCCGCTGAGCCCCAGACCGTAAGCATAGAGGGACAGGACCTCACCGGGCTCAGCGGGGTTGTCCATCGTGACTTGTGAGCCGTCCGCACGCTTGACCAGGGGGAGATCGCTTCTTCCCTGAATTGCGGGGAAGACCCAACTCACCGCGTCACCCGCACTCGCAACATGCGGCTCCGTGGGGCCTGGCAAAACCGAAATCGCACTGGTGAGTACCCCATCTTCGTAGACCAAGAGAAACTGGTACCGCGCCTGGTCATACGGGCCGACGAAGGTTTCGAAAGGAATTTGCACGGTGATCACCACGAAACTGCTGTCCGGACCTTCTGAGGCCGAGGTTGACCAGAATGAACTGTAAGCACGCCGGATTCCAAGAATTGGGAGCGGCCTGCTATCATTCACCTGGCCATACCTGATGGACACTCCCGCCAGTTCCGTAGCCAGAGGATATCCTTCGGCCTTCACGTCGTGCTCCAAATGTAACCGCAGCCCATGTACGGCGAGCGGTAGCACTTGGCCTGGAGCTATGTTGACGTCAAGGGGCCAGACGGGGTGATAGCTTGTGCTGAATACAATGGCGTTCGGCTGCGCCTGCTGCTGACCAGCCACAAACGGGGTCAGTGCCGCCGTTATCAAGGACAAAACAACGAGACGCCGCATTCTACTTGCCTCCAATTCGCCCGGACAACTTAGCGTGGTAGCGTTCGCCTGGAGTGATCCCCGGAAGTGGCGCCTGAAAGGCGGGGTCTGATACGTTCACCCCTAGGGGGTAAGCGGCAAATTCGACTGTGAACGTATTGTTTACGGCCACTACAGGACCCGAGGCGGGCGGATCGAATGTGAACTTAGGGGCGTTCGCCGGCCGGGCCGATCGTTCCTTGAGCGGCAATTGAATCATCTCAAACCCATCTCATTCACCGTGTGGCAGTACAGGTCGGATGCGTAAACATCAGAAAAGAATGCCGATGACCTTGAACTTGAGATGGATAGCGCAAATCCAATCAAAATTGTTGCGGATAGAGTGAGGGCGAGGTTGGGGGATTTCCGGCCTCGACCACTCGCGTGAGGCGGGGCAGGGGGGAGTTTCATGGTATGCTCACGGAAACAAGAACATCTATCACCCAGAGAATAAGGACCTCTGATCAGGGAGTCAATCGTTATTTTGCATTCAAATCGCCGGTTGAACTCTAGCAGATGCGGGGCAACTGCTCGCCGATTTGCATGGGGATGACGCGCGTGCCGCCGATTGGTGTTCGCGCGAGGAGCATTCCGGGACGCTGCGCGGTGACCTCTCCGAGGATGGCGGCGTTTCGGCCAAGGGGATGAGCTTGCATTACAGCGAGCGCCGCATCCGCGGCCTCGGGGGCTACGATGGCGAGCAGTTTGCCCTCATTGGCGACGTAGATGGGATCCAGGCCAAGCAGATCGCATGCGGCCTGCACGGCGGGGGTGACCGGCAGATTGCGCTCATCGATGAGGATGCCGACATTAGATTTCGCCGCAATTTCGTTGAGCGAGGAGGCAACGCCGCCGCGGGTGGGGTCGCGGAGAACGTGGACGCGCGGGGTGGCATCGAGAATTGCCTGCACCATCGTATGAAGCGGAGCACAATCGCTTTCGATGAGCGTGTCGAATTCGAGGCCTTCGCGCACGCTCATGATGGCCATGCCGTGATCGCCCACGGTACCGCTGACCAGCACGACGTCGCCCGGTTGCGCCATGGCGGGTCCGATGCGCACATGCCCGGGGAGGATGCCGAATCCGGAAGTATTGATGTAGCAGCCGTCGCCGTGACCGCGCTCGACCACTTTGGTGTCGCCGGTGACGATCTGCACGCCCGCTGCCTGCGCCGCCTTGGCCATGCGCTCGACAACCCCGGCGAGCGAGGCCATGGGGAAGCCTTCTTCGAGGATGAACCCCGCGCTGAGGTAGAGGGGCATGGCTCCGCTCATGGCGAGGTCATTCACGGTGCCGTTCACCGCCAGATCGCCGATGCAGCCGCCGGGGAAGAACAGCGGCCGGACGACGAAAGAATCGGTGGAGAAGGCCAGGCGTCCTGGGGGCAAGTGGAGGACTGTCGAATCGCCGAGATTCTCCAGAGCCTCGTTGCGGAAGGCGGGGAGGAACAAATGCTCCACCAGTTCGGCGGAGAGTTTGCCGCCTCCACCGTGGCCGATGAGGATGTTTGGGTAGTCGCGGAGCCCGAGCGGACAGGTCCAGTTATTGAAGTCGGGAAGATCAGCCATTGCCATCCACCGTTTCCGCAAACCGGCCGTAGTTGTAATAAGCGGCGCAGGCTCCCTCGCTCGAGACCATGGTGGCTCCGAGGGGTTTGCGCGGGGTACATTCATTGCCGAATGCCGGGCACTGGTTCGGTTTCATCGCCCCTTGCAGCACTTCGCCGCTGTGGCAGAGGGAGGATTCCCGGGTGCGAATAGCGGAGACGGCAAAGCGGACTTCGGCGTCGAAGCCGCTATAGGCGGCGTTCAGTTTCCAGCCGCTTTGGGGGATGACGCCGATGCCCCGCCAGGCGCGGTCGGTCAGTTCGAACACTTCCGCCAGGATCTTCTGTGCGGGCTGATTGCCTTCGAGAGTGACGACGCGGGTATAGGCATTGTCCACCGATGCCTCTGCGTTCTCAAGTTGTTGGACGGCGCGGCGGATGCCTTCAAAAATATCGAGCGGTTCGAACCCCGTGACGACGATGGGCACGCGGAACCGCCGGGCCAAGGGAAGATACTGCCAGTAGCCCATCACGCTGCACACGTGCCCCGCCGCAAGAAAGGCCTGGACGCGGTTGGCGGGGGAAGTCATGATGGCCTCGATGGCGGGCGGCACCAGCACGTGCGAGACGAGGATGGAGAAATTCTTCAGCCCCTCGCGCTTTGCGACATGGACGGACATGGCGTTGGCGGGCGCCGTGGTCTCGAAGCCGATTCCGAAGAACACCACCTGCTTCGAGGGATTCGCGCGGGCCAGATTCACGGCGTCGAGCGGCGAATAGACCACGCGCACGTCGCCCCCCTCGCTCTTCACGCGAAACAGATCCTTTTCCGAGCCCGGCACGCGCAGCATGTCGCCGAACGAGCAGAAGATGACGCCGGGGCGCGCCGCGATGGCCAGCGCCTTGTCGATGACCTCGAGCGGCGTGACGCAGACCGGACATCCCGGACCGTGGATGAGTTCCACTTCGGGCGGCAGCAACTGATCAATCCCGTTGCGGATGATGGAATGGGTCTGCCCGCCGCAGACCTCCATGATGGCCCAGGGGCGCGTGGTGATGCGATGAATCTCCGTGGCCATGCGCCGGGCAATTTCGCCGTTACGGAATTCGGACAGATACTTCATGAGCGCCTCTCTCGAGGTTGGAGGAGAAAGTCGATCCACTGGCGCATCCCGAGGCCGGTTTTGGCGGATGTCTCAAAGATGCGCATGGCGGGGCGGACAGCGTGGAGATTGCGAACGGCCGCGTCGAGGTCAAATTCGCACGCCGCCGCCAGGTCCATTTTCGTGAGGACTGCAACATCAGAGGAGTTGAACATTCCGGGGTACTTCAATGGCTTGTCCTCGCCTTCGGTCACCGAGAGCAGCACGATGCGGGAGTCTTCGCCGAGGTCGTAGCCGGCGGGGCAGACGAGGTTGCCGACGTTCTCGATGAAGAGCACATCGAAAGCGGCAAGATCCCATCCTTCGAGGTGCGTGGAAATCATGTTGGCCTCGAGATGGCAGCAGCCATGTGTCATGATCTGGCGCACGGGCGCTCCACTGGCGGCGAGGCGGCGGGCGTCGTTGTCGGTTTCGAGGTCGCCGACCAGAGCGGCCGCACGGCGGCCCTCTTCGATGAGCGTCCGAAGAGTTCGTTCGAGCAGGGCGGTCTTACCGGCGCCCGGACTGGACACGAGGTTGAATACGGTGACGCCGGCGGCCTGGAAACGTCCACGGAGGCCGGCGGCCAGCAGATCGTTCTTGTTGAGGACGCCCTTGCGAATCTCCAGAACTCTGGTGGACATGATCCTAAGGTACCTCTATCTCGAGCGACTCGATTTCCATTTCACGGCCCTGGCGGATGGCCGCGGTTGGAGTATCGCACACGGGACAGCAGAAGAGCTGGATGGAGGGGAGTTCCACTTCGGCTTCGCAATGGGGGCAGTAGACGACAACCGGGAGTTCGGTGATCAGGAGCCTAGAGCCCTCGAGAGGCGTGCCGGCGGCGGCAATCTCGTAGCAGAAGCGCAGCGCGGAGGCCACCACGCCCGATAATGCCCCAATGCGGACGCGCACCTCGTTCACCTTGACGGCTCCGGCATCGCGCGCGGCCTCAGAGGCGGCTTCCACCAAGCCGTGGGCTATGGATAACTCATGCACGGTACGACCACTGTACCGCGGAAGGTGGACGGGGGCGCTAATGGGTGGCAGGCAGGGCGTTGGGGATGCCGGCCTCGATGTCGATGTGAACGGTGTCGTTTACCTTCAGGACAAAGGTGCGAGAGCGCGACATGATCACACTCCGAAAACCATGGTCCAGCCCAAAGCCATCATGCTGCCCGCCAAGCGTGTGACGGGAACGGCGCCGGCGTGTGCGGCAAGCAAATGACCGAAGAGGGCGGGGCGCAAGGAGAGAGAAGAAAGAGCGCGGCGGCGAAGCCAACCGCGATTGTCGAGCAAGAGCATGAGATCGGCCATCAACGCCGGACGGCGGCGGATGCGATCATGGGCGTCCTGGTAGAGGCGGGGCTCGCCGCGCGCCAAGGCATCGGCCAGCGCGGCAGCCTGTTGGAAGGCAAGGCACAAGCCTTCTCCGGTGATCGCATCCACGGAGCCGGAGGCGTCGCCAACAAGGAACACGTTTCCGGCGCGAACACGCGGAAGGGTGCGCGAGGCGGAGACCGCTCCCCGTTCGCGGCTCGTAATCGGAGCAGAGGCGAGTTTTTCTGAGAGATCCGGGAAGCAGGAAAGCGCTTCGTCCAGCCGCAATTTCGGATTGCGCGAAATCACGGCGACGCAGAGTTCCCTCTCAGCGACAGGGGTGACGTAAACCTGGCAGGCGCGGCCCCAGTGAATCTCCATGAATTCGTCCCACGGCTGGAGGGCGTAGTGGCGGCGGAAACCGTAGCGGTGCTTTTCGCTCATACCGGCGTCGAGGCCGGCCCAGCGGCGGACGGTGGAATTGCCGCCGTCGGCGCCGGCAATCCAGCGGCAGCGGATTCTGCGGCCCTCGAGTTCCACGGCGTCATGAGCAAGGGCGCGCACGGTGGCCCCCCAGAGAATCGAGACACCGCGATCGAGGGCATGCTGTACGAGCAGTTGATGCAGAGCCGTCCGCCGGATTCCCAATCCGCAATGGGGGCCGAAGCGCGCTTCGACGGAATGCCCTTCACCAAGGAAACGAATGCCGGCGAAAGGATAACCGGGGGATGAACCAGCGTCGACTCCGAGGCTGCCAAGGGCAGCGAGAGAGTCAGGCATCAGTCCTTCTCCGCAAGCTTTGTCAATGGGCCCTTCCCTGGCGCTTTCGGCAACGACTACGCGCAGCCCTTTGTCGCGAGCGGCGATGGCGGCGGCAAGACCAGCGGGTCCCCCGCCAACCACGAACAGATCGGTCTCTCGGGGAACCGCGGTCATCTACCACCTCAAGAGGAGCAATTCCGAACAGAAGCCCGGCCCCATGGCGGCGAGCAGGCTGTAGGCGCCGCTGGAAGGCCGTTTGTTGAGGAAGAACTCCTCGAGCACGACGAGGACGGAAGCGGAGGACAGATTCCCGGTTCTACGCAGGCATTCCCAGGAAGTATCGAGCGCGCCTTCGGGCAATGAGAGAGCTTTGGCGGTGGCTTCGAGGATGCGCGGACCTCCGGTGTGCAGGATCCAACTGTGGACGTCCGCTTTGGTGAGACCTTCGCCGGAGAGAAACTCATCCACGTCATTGGCGAGGTGTTGATCCACGACTTCGGGAACTTCGCGGGACAGCACGATACGGAACCCTTTATGGGAAATATCCCATCCCATGACGTGCTCGGAGTTGGGATAGAAGACGGAACGGGTGGCGAGGATTCGCGGACCGGCGCTTTGTCTGTCCGCGCCGGAGACCAGCACCGCGGCGGCCCCGTCGCCGAAGAGACCGGAGGAGATGAGATTGGCCACGGAGAGGTCATCCTGCTGCAAGGTAAGGGAGCACAACTCGACGGCGACGACAGCCGCCACCTGATGGGGGAACCCGCGCACATAATCCGCGGCGCGGGCGAGACCCGCGGCTCCGGCGACGCACCCGAGGCCGAAGATGGGGATTCGTTTGAGCCGCGGCGAGAGGCCCATGCGGTTGATGAGTTTGGCGTCAATGGAGGGGCTGGCGATTCCGGTGATGGACACAAAGAAGAGCGCGCCCAACTCTTCGGGCGGCAGCGCGGCACGGTCCAGAGCGCGGCGCAGAGCCTGCTCTCCAAGATTGGTGGCCTGCTCGATCCAGTGGCCGTTCGCCTGGCCCCAGGTGCGCAGCCCTTCGTATTCCTCCATGGGCAGCACGAGGTGGCGGGTCTCGACGCCGACCCGTGCGTGGAGCCGGCCGAGAAATTGGGGGTTCTCCAGCTTCGCACCCCAATGACGGCTCAATGCGGAAAGCAGGACATGCTGCTCATACTGATTTTCAGGAAATGCGCTGGCAACGCTTGAAATGATCATTGTGGTGAGCCTGATTGTGAGTGACGCAAGGATTCGGCGCAGCGTTTCCCCTATTTGAGCCGTCCCAGTTCTTCCTTGTACAAACGGTTTCCCGGGAACTCATGCGACAAATCCCGCAGAAGTCGTTTCGCCTGGGATATATTCTTATCACGTAACGCGGCCACCGCCAGAAGCAGACGGGCGAAGGGACCCAGATAGCGGCCCTTCTCGGCGGTGAGGCGTAGTTGTTTGAGCCCTTCTTCGCGGTCGGTAACGCCGCCGCCTATTCGCAGGAGCCAGCGCACAGGCGCGGGCTTGAGGCTGAGCATGTAGTTTTCCACACCGACGGCAAGATAGGCATCGTAGTAGGTGGGGTCGAGGGACAATAACTTCTCCGCGGTCAGCCGGCCGGTCTTCATGGAATTGAAGGAACTGAGATATCGCTTCTCAATCAACGCGTCGTAATCGGCCCTGAGACCGTTCGCAAGAATGGCGGCAAAAAGGGCATTGGCGTCGGTTGGGGAGCGCGCCAAGGCGGCAGCAGTCTGCTCTCCGGCAAGCGTCAGATCCTGATCGAATGCTTTGCGCACGGCCGGGTCCGGAGTCAACTTATTGGACTTTTTGAAATTGTCATCGCGCAGGAAAAACTCACCCTGCAAAATATGCAGCCGGTCGAATTCGGAAAAGAGATAGGCAGCCGCGTCAGAGACGGCCCCCAAAGGATCGGACGGATGGGCGCTTTTCCACTGAGCGAAGGTCTCATGCGCCTGGTCGAACTCGAGGTTATACATCTGGCGGTATCCGGCGTCGAGTGAGGGGCGGGTGGAATCCGCGCACGCAGCGGGCAGAGCGTGGATGAGCGCGGAGATGAGCAGGAGGTGATGGACACGCGGCATCAAACGTTGATGACCCTCCGCGCCAAGCCGAGAGCTTCGGTCCAGAACGACGAGGACGAATGCATCTGTTCCACGACATCCCTCACAGCCCCGACGAATTGTTCAATTTGCTTGTGGGTGATGACTCCAGGAGGGGCCGCTTTGAGGGCCATGAAATTATTGCCGCACATTTGCGTGAGGATACGGTGGTCACGGAAAAGCCGCATCACGACAACCCGGCCGAACATGCCGGGGTGGATCCGGCGGAAGACTTCAAAGGGCACGCGCAGACGCATTCGCCGCGGGGGCGAAAACTCGATGCCGTTCATCAGGCCAAGGCCCTCCACACCTTTCACCATCTCATATCCGGAGAACACTTCGGAAGGGCGGGCACGCAGGAGGCTGCCCATGGAAATCGCGCGGCCGCAAGCCTTCGCTTTCGAGGACGTCCAGGGTGGCCAATCCGGCGCGCATGGAGAGGCTGTTCTCGCCGAAGGTGGAGGTGTGGACGATGGACCGCTTGAGAGAGGTGTATGAGGTACAGGGAGTTAACAAGAATTTACGTAGAGGCGGGTGTAGCGAAGGCCGGTCAGATGCGCATCTCGTAGCCAAGGCCGCGCATGCCTTCGATGATGGCGTCGCGAATGGCCCCCACTTCCTCGCTGGACAGAGTCCGGTCCGGCGCCGCGACGGTGAGGCGGAAGGAGACGCTCTTGGCGTCATCGGGAAGAGGGGTTCCCTCATATTGGCGAAGGTAAGCGATGCTCTCCAAGAAGGGACCGGCAAAGCTTGCCAACTGCTTTTGCAGGTCACCCGCCAAGGCTCTGCGAGAAGCGAGCACCGAAAGATCGAAGGCGCTTTCCGGGAAGCGGCGCACGGGTTGATAGCGTTTCTCGACGGGCGCGAGCGCTTCCATCCGGGCCAGATCCACGTCGAGGACCACGGCGCGTCCATCGACGAAATCAGGATGGAATTCGAACAGGCGGCCCACGGTTTGCCCGCGCCAGAGAACACGGGCGGTGCGTGACGGATGCTCGAACATCCGCGCGGTATCCGGATGCAGTTCGCAACCGGGCATGAGGCACTCGGCAAGCCGCTTCACTTCGTAGAACGGCCCTGTCTCCTTCGTGCGCTGATAGATGGCGGCGGCAAGATGCGGAATCTCGTCCGGCAGGCCGCTTTCGCGTTTGTGGACCTCCATTCCGACCTCAAACAGCCGGAACTGATCGAAATGCTTGCTGTTTTCCCGGATGTTTTTCCAGATGCCTGGAATCAGAGTCTGGCGCAACAATGCCTGTTCGACGGAGATGGGATTGGCCACGGTGACATGGTCCGCGGGGGTAAGGCCAAAGCGGCGCACGTCCTCTTCGCTGAGGAAGCTGTAGTTGTAGACCTCGTGAAAGCCCTGGGCAGCCACGGCCTGGCGGACGACGCGGTGGAAGCGCCGGCGCGGGTTATCAGGCGGCGGTTCGGTGAGGACCACGGGAGCGGTGGGTGTAATGGTGGCGTAGCCGACCATGCGCCCGATCTCTTCCACCAGATCGTCCTTGATGGAAATGTCCTTGGTGGCGCGCCAGGTTGGGACGGATACCGAAAAGACGCCGGGGCCAGCTTCAGTCACGCCGAACATCAGAGACTCGAGGATGGAGCGAACCTCGGCGCTCCCGATGGGCCTTCCGAGCTTGCGGATGAGCCAGTCCATGGGAAGGGAGATCGGCGCGGGAGTGTGCGCCGGGGCGGCGAGGTCAGCCAAGCCACCCACCAGGCGGATGCCGGGGGAGACCAGTTCAAGCAGTTCCACGGCCCGCGCCAAGCCGCGCACGGTGTTCACCGGGTCCTGCGATTTCTCGAAGCGCATGGAGGCATCGGTTCGCAGCTTGAGACGCGAGGAGGCGCGGCGGATGTTCGCCGCGCGGAAATTCGCGCTCTCGAGGACCAGCCGTGTGGTGGAATCGCCGATGGCGCTGTCGAGGCCGCCGATGACACCGGCAATCGCAATGGGGCCGTTCGCATCGGCGATGACGAGAGCGGCGGGCGAGAGACTGTACGCCTCATCGTTCAAGGCGGTGATACGCTCGCCTTCGCGGGCATTGCGGACAAAGATGGTATCGCCCGCAAGCTTATCCGCGTCGAAGGCGTGCATCGGTTGCGCGAGTTCGGCCATGACGTAATTCGTCACGTCGACAATGTTGTTGATGGG
>JADLBG010000223.1 GCA_020847895.1 Bryobacterales bacterium | reverse complement strand
TGAACACACTCACCAGTCCCGACGGCGCCTATCGTATTGACGGCATTCCGCAAGGCCAATATTTCGTTTACGTGCAGCCGCTTCCCTCTCCCCTCGACGGCGAAGCAAGCCCCGCCAATATCGTGGCGCCTATTGGGCCGGATGGCCAGCCGTTCCCCTTCCCCTCCGCCTTCGACGCCCAGTTCTTCCCCGGCACTCGTGATCCCAATCAGGCGGCGCCCATCGCCGTGACGCCGGGCGTTTCCGTGGATAACGTCAACTTCCAGATGCAGCCGCGTTCTTCGATCACCGTTTCCTCCGTGCAGGCATACGGGTTCATCGGCCAGGTGACCGTCAAGCCCCCGGTGCTGAACCGCAATCTCGGCGGCGGCGCCGTGGTTGCCTACGGGAACGGTTTACTCACCCCCTCCGGAGCCATCATCCCCGGACTCAACGTCATCCCGATTGGCGGTTCCGTCAGCCTGAACGGAAGTCCCCGGCCTTACCCTTACGCTCCTTCCTACGTTCAGATGGACCTGCTGCTGAACTCCTTCACCACCGAAGGCGCCCATCACCTGGTCTTCTCCACCCCCAATGACATGTACGTGCTCCCTTCGGCGTTCCATGTCACCGTGAAGCCGCCTCCATCCATCACTTCTCTGACTCCGGGCGTCGATGCCGCCGGAAACCGCGTGGTTGCGCTCACCGCCACCAACATCGACCAGAATGCGCGCTTCCTCTTCGACGGTTATCCGGCCGCCATCCGCTCCTACGACGCTCAGGCGGGACGAGTGGTGGTAAGCCCGCCGCCCGCCGTTCCCGGCCAGAACGCCGCCGTCGTTGCGCTCACCACCGACGGCCAGAGTTCGCTCTACGTGCAGGGCAACAATCCTGTCTCCTACACCTACGATGCCGGAGACGCCCCTGCCCTCGGCATCTCCCCGGCGGCGCTTCCCGCGGGCTCGGAAGCCATGGTCGAAATCACAGGCACGAACCTCAATCTCATCGATGGACTGGCCTATCTTGGATTTGGAACAAGTGACATCACCGTTCGCCGTGTTTGGGTCACCGGACCCAACCGGTTGCTCGCCGACATCGGCATTTCCGGAGCCGCCTCCCCGGCCATCACCACCGTGAGCCTTGCCAATGGTCTGGAAACCTTGACCTTGCCCGCCGGCTTCACCGTGCAGCCGGCCGTCGCGGGAAAACTGCTGGTTCTTCCGCAAGCGATCAACCCGGTTACCGGCTCCTCGCTGATTACCGCCGGAGCCCCGGCGATGATATTCACGCTGAACCTGCCCGCCGGAGTCACTGCCGCCGGGATTACGCTCACACTCAATGATCTGCCCATCGCGGTCTCGGCTGTGTCGAACGGACAGGTCAGCTTCCAGATTCCGGCCACCATCGCCTACGGACCAGCCATTCTCCGGCTTCGCACCTCCACTGACGCCGCCCAGCCCGTCGTCTTCCACATCGAACCTCCGCCGCCCGCCATCCTCTCCATCCTGAATCAGGGAACGCCCGTCGATGCCGCCCATCCGGTGAACCGGGGAGACACGCTGAGTGTCCTCACCAGCGGCCTTGTCGCGAACGCATATACGGGCATCGTTCCGCTGGGTGGTGTCACCGTCAACATCGGCGGAGTAGACCATACCCCCATCCAGATCCTGCCCTCGACCGCCTTGCGCGGAGTCTATGAGGTGGTCTTCACCCTCAATGCCAACGTCCTTTCCGGCGCGCAACTCATCACCGTCAGCCAGGACGGCCGCGCCGCCAGCCCGGCCAGCCTGCCGGTCCGTTAACCGCCGTTGCCGCGGGGATGGCGACACTGTTATTGTGACGAGTGGGCTGATCAGGCCGTGGAAAGCCATCAGCGCTTAGCAATCGGTCCGCCCACTGAACCGTAGACGGTGGATCGCGTTTATGCGGCGACTTCTTACTCCCCGCATGGCCATTTGGCTCCTAATGGCCGTGACATTGGCGGTGTACGCCAACCATTTCCATAATTCCTTCCATTTCGACGATTTCCACACCGTCAGCGACAATCCGCATATCCGGACGCTGAAGAATATCCCGCGCTTCTTCACGGACTCTTCCACGTTCAGCGTTCTTCTCACCCACCAGGTCTACCGGCCCATCGTCACCGCTTCTCTCGCGCTCGATTACCGCCTCGGCGGGGGGCTGAACCCGGTCGCGTTCCATGCTTCCACGTTTTTCTGGTTCCTTCTACAACTATTGCTGCTCTATGCCCTCTACGTGCGGCTGTTCGATGGCAGCGAATGGACTGCCTTGCTCGCCGCCGCCGCCTACGGGCTTCATCCCGTCTGTGCGGAAACGGTAAATTACGTGATCCAGCGCGGGGATCTGTATTCCACCCTGGGCGTGATCGCCTCGCTTGTTCTCTACATCCGTAAGCCGTCCTGGCGCCGCTTCGGCCTCTATCTTATCCCTTACGTTCTGGCCTGCCTTTCCAAGCCTCCCGCGCTCGTCTATCCTCTTTTGCTGTTCCTCTACATCTGGCTGTATGAGGAACCACACGTCCGGCGCGCGCTCAAGGCGACTCTTCCCACGCTCGCTGTCACCGCCGCGCTCGCCCTGCTCCTCAGCCGCATGACCGCCGCCACCTTCAGTTCCGGAGGCGGGCCGCGCGAGGCCTATTGGATTACCCAGACCTGGGTCACCGGAAAGTACTTTCTCGCCTTCTTCTGGCCCGCGCGCCTCAGCGCTGATTACGACATCGTCCCCTTCCCGGGATTCCCGCCCGAAGCCGCCGCCGGCTGTCTGTTCCTCGCGACGCTGCTTGCGGCCATCCTCTGGACTGCGCGCCGCCCGGCCACCCGGACCATCGGCTTCGGCTTGGCCTGGTTCCTCATTACCCTGCTGCCCACCGCCCTCACCCCTCTCGCCGAGGCCGCCAACGACCACCGCATGTACTTCGCCTTCGTGGGTCTTGTACCGGCTGTCTTCCAATCCGCGCGGTTGCTGGTGAATCGGCTGGACGCGCCCTTCCGCCGCGCTTCTATTGCTGCCGCCTGCCTCGCGCTGGTGGCTGCCTCGGCCGCCACCTGGAGCCGCAACGAGGTCTGGCGCTCGGAAGAGTCCCTTTGGCTCGACGTCACTCGAAAGAGCCCCCACAACGGCCGCGGCTGGATGAACTACGGCCTCACGCAGATGTCCAAAGGCGACTACGCCAAGGCCCTCGCCTGCTTCGAGCAGGCGCAAGTCTACAATCCGGCCTACTCGCTGCTCGAAATCAACACCGCTATCGCCCACGGCGCCCTGCAACACAACGCGGAAGCGGAAGCCCACTTCCGCCGCGCGCTCGCCCTTGCGCCCAACCAGCCCGCGCCCCACTTCTACTACGGCCGCTGGCTCCTCGGCCTTCGCCGCCACACGGAGGCCGTCGCCGAACTCGAGAAAGCCTACGCCATCAACCCCGCCGACCTGCCCTGCCTCCACGTTCTCATGCAGGCCCATTTCGAGCAGCAGAATTGGAGCGCGCTCCGTCCCCTCGCCGCCAAGGCCTTGGAACTCGATGCCTCCGACGCCATTGCCCGCAACTACCAGGCGAAGCTCGCCGGCCTCGACCAGGATCTCGCCAAGTCCCAATCAGCGGTTCCCCAAACCCCGGAAGGCTATCTCGACCTGTCCCTTCAGTACTACCGGGCCGGGCGCTTCGAGGATTGTGTCACCGCCGCCCGCCACGCCCTCCAACTACGCAAGGACTACTCCGGCGCCTACAACAACATCGCCGCCTGCAACAACGCTCTCGGCAGGTGGGATGAGGGCATTGCCGCCGCCCGCGAGGCCGTCCGCCTCCACCCGGCCAGCCAGTTGGCGCGCAACAACCTCGCCTGGGCCGTCTCCCGGAAGGGGAAATCTCAGAAATGAGCCGGCCCTCTCCGCATGTGGTTGTGGTCATCCCCGCCTACCGCCCCGATACGCGCCTGCTCGAACTCCTTGAGGCCCTCCGGCCCGCGCGGTTCCCCATCGTTGTCGTTAACGACGGCAGTGGGGAGGAATTCCACCCGCTGCTTGCCCTCTGCGCCGCGCTTCCCGGCGTGGAAGTGGTGGACCATGCCGTCAACCTTGGCAAAGGAGCCGCGCTGCGCACCGGCTTCAATCACGCCTTGTGCCGTTTCCCCGAAGCGTCCGGCATCGTCACCGCCGATGCCGACGGCCAGCATCACCCTGACGATGTCCGGAAAGTCGCCGAAGCGTTCCTCCATCATTCCTCTAATCTCGTTCTCGGCGCGCGCCAGTTCCGTTCCGATGTGCCGCTCCGCAGCCGCTTCGGCAATCAATTCACCCGCCATCTGTTCCGCCTTCTCCATGGCGCCAATCTGCGCGATACCCAAACCGGACTGCGCGGCATCCCTCGCCCGCTCGCCGAGGCCATGCTCCGTTCCACCGCCTTCGGCTATGAATTCGAACTCGACATGCTCATCGTGGCCCGCCAGTTGGCCATCCCCGTCGAACAGGTGGACATCCGCACGCTCTACCTCGAAGGCAACGCCTCGTCCCACTTCAATCCGCTGCTCGATTCCATGCGCATCTATTTCGTGTTGCTCCGCTTCTCGGCAGCCTCCCTGCTCACGGCGGCCTGCGATAACGCGGTCTTCTATTTCGCCCTCGGACTCTGGGGCAGTCCCCTGCCGGCGCAGATCTGCGCACGCTCCTTCGCGGCCATCGTCAACTTCAACCTCAACCGGCGAATGGTCTTTCTCTTCCGCGGAGCCGGAGCCCGCGTCATCGCACGCTACGCCGCCGTAGTTGCCGGCAGCGGCGCGCTCTCCTATCTCAGCCTTGTCTCCGTCCATTCGATGTTCGGAATCTCCTACTTCCCGGCTAAGCTCCTTGTCGAGACTCTCCTGTTTCTCGCCAACTTCGCTTTGCAGCGCGATTTCGTCTTCTCCGCTCGCCGCGCCGCCTCCGGAGCCACCGATTGGACCACCTACTATCAAAGCGTGCCCTTCACCGCCCGCCTCACGCGCAAATACACCACACGCTCCATCCTCCAAGCCCTGCGGAAAGCAGGGTTCAGCCGCCATTCCAAGCCCGTCGTCGCCGAATTCGGCGGCGGCAACAGTTGCTTCCTCGATGCCATCCTCAGCCGCTTCCCCGTCCGCGCGTATCATGTGGTGGACACCAACCCGCTCGGCCTGGACTTGCTCCGCCGCCACAACACACCCTCTCTTGTCCTCCACCAATCCGACGTGCGCGGCGCCAGAATCCCCGAGCCCGCCGACCTCATCTTCAGCGTCGGACTCATCGAGCACTTCGACCTGCCCGGCACTTCCCAGGTCACCGCCGCTCACTTCGATAACGCGCGCCCCGGCGGCTGGGTCCTCATTTCCTTCCCCTATCCCACCTGGCTCTACCGCGCCACCCGCGGATTCCTGGAACTGATCGGACAATGGCGATTTCCCGATGAGCGCCCCCTTCAAAGAGAAGAGGTTCTGGCGGCCGTGTCCAGCATGGGTGACTTGGTCTGGGAAAGGACCCTCTGGCCGCTCCTGCTCACCCAGCACATGATGCTCTTCCGCGCCAAGTCAGGCGGCGTCTGAGCGCTCACCGCGCCTGGCTCCCACAAGACAGACAGCGATCACGCAGTTTTCCCCGGAGCGGTTGTGCCAGGCGTGGCGCGTCCCGTTCTGCACTACGCAATCGCCGGCCCTCAGGTGGACCTCTGCTCCGTCATCCAACTCAAGCCAGGCTTCCCCGCTGAGGACGACATCGTAGTCCACCGTGTCCGTGGTGTGCATTCCCGGATGATCGAATTCCAACACTTCGGCCATTCCCGGCAGTTTCTCGCGCAATTCGGCGAATGCCGCCCCTATATCCACAGCCGCTACACTCCGCTCTGTATGCGGCGGAATCGTGAAGAAGCCGAAGCGGAATCCCTGCCGCGACGGAAAGTACTCGCGAGGCGGCAAGCCCTCCGCGCGGACGGGAAGCGCCGGGACCTCGTCGCACCCCCACATCCGGTGGAACTCAAACCCCGGCAGAAGACTGAGCGTGACCGGCGGCAGTGCCCGATCAGAAAGAAAAACAGATTTCCCGGCCTCATTGTGGCCGGTCACTACGCAACGCATTTCCATGTCTCCCTCAACGCGGCCGGCTGACGCATGGATTGCCGGCCAGATAAAAACGCAAGGGCCAGTCTACCGCCTTGCGGATTCCCACGCGCGGCCCGGTGATCACCTCCAACGGCTGGTCGTCATTCATCCGGCGCACGGTGAACGGCATGCCCGCAATCGTGACGTCCGCGCCGTTCT
>JADLBG010000222.1 GCA_020847895.1 Bryobacterales bacterium | reverse complement strand
TGGTTCCCGGAGTCCAATACGGCATCCGCACCGGAACCGGCGACGGTTCGGGCGGCTTCCCCATTCCGGGCCAGGGTTTCGCGGTCATCGCGAATGGCCAGCGCGAAACCAACCAGGTAGCCTCGCTCGACGGCGTGGACGCGAAAGATCCCCGCGTGCACACCATGGACTTCGTGCCCTCCATCGAGGCGATTGAAGAGTTCAAGATTCAAACCAACGCCTACAACGCCGAAAACGGATGGGGCGGCGGGGCGGTTGTTTCCGTGACCATGAAGTCCGGCACCAACGCTATTCACGGCGCATTCTTCGACTTCCTGCGCAACGATAAACTCGACGCCGAAAACTACTTCCTCAACTTCGAACTCGCTCCCGGCACCACGCGGCTGAAGAAGAACACTCTTCGCCAGAATCAGTTCGGCTTCGTGCTGAGCGGGCCGGTGGTCATTCCCAAGCTGTACAACGGGAAGAACAAGACATTCTGGGCATTCAACTATGAGGCGCGGCGCACGAGGGAAGGCGTGGTCTCCACCGTAAATTGGCCTATCGATCCCTTCCGCGAAGGCGATTTCAGCAGGTTGCAGAACGGATACACGGCCAACGGAAAGTTCGTGGCGCCCACCCTGATCTGGGATCCGGATACGGGGCAGCCGTTCGCCAACAATGTCATTCCGAAATCCCGTCTCTTCCCCGGATCGCTGAATGTGCTGAACCTTTATGTGCCCAGGGCGCAGTTCGTCCAGGAGGATCCGACGGACTTCACCGCGCGCGCCGCGGTTCCACAGCCCACCAACGTGAACACCTATTTTGCCCGCGTGGATCACAACTTCAGCGAGCGCGACCGCGTGTTCGGCCGTCTGGCCTGGGACCGTTCGAATCTCACCAGCAACAACATCAACCCGAACCTGCCCGTATTCCGGAATTCCTGGATCACCAACCTCGCGACCCAGTGGATTCACACGTTCAGCGCGACGATGATCAATGAGGCGCGGTTCGGTTTCAACGTCACCAACGACTTGACCTCGAATCCGCGCACGGATAACACGAGCTTCAACATGGATTCGCTCGGCGTGGGTCTGTTCCGAATCCCCTCCGACGGGAACCGCAAGCTGACAGCCCGCGAACACGGCATCCCGCAGTTCACCGGTCTTCCATTCACTTTGCAGGAACTGACGAACGGGAACGGCTATGACAACATGAAGACGTACCAGTTCGGCGACCACTTCTCCATCTTCAAGGGGAAGCATAACCTGAAGATGGGCGCGGAATACTACGGGCTCTGGATCGAGCGCGGAGCCGCAAACCTGGAAGAAGGGTTGCTCGGTTTCTCCGGCGCCCAGGCCGGTTACTCCTTTGCCTCGTTCCTCCTGGGACGGCCGAACTCGACGCAGACTCCCGAGGGTATCCCGCTCACCTTCCCGCACGCCAATCGCGCCGGAGCCTACATCAACGACGACTGGAAGGTAAGCTCCCGGCTGACGGTCAACCTCGGATTGCGCTACGACTACAACGGCTGGCCCATCGACTCGCACGGCCTGCAACGGACGTTCGACATCCCGGGCCCGGGCGCGGATATTGGCCGCGGCGGCGGCTATAAGACGGCCAACGGAGCCATTATTCCCTCGGTGTTTCCCGCTGCGCTGGGAGACGCCGGCGCCCTGAAACTCACCGCGCAGCAGCGTTTTCGCTTCTTCATGCCGCGCGTCGGCATCGCCTTCCGCCCCACGGACAAATGGGTCATCCGCACCGGCGCCGGGTGGTTCGACAACCTCCAGCATCAGAACACCTACACCATCTTCAACCTGATGCCCCCGAAGGCCGGCAGCCAGGTCTACCTGACCTCGATGCGCGTGGCGCAGACAGTGCCTGTCCTCGGCGCCAACGGCCAGAATTTCAATATCTCCACCCAGACCTACGTGCCTGGTTCGAACGTGCTGACGCTGAGCGACCCGTTCCTCACGCAGGGCGGCGGAGCGAGTACGATTCGCCCCGTTGACGTGGTCTACCTGCCACCGGATTACAAGGACGGCCAGGTTTGGAAGTGGAGCTTCGACATCCAGCGCGAACTCCCGTCCAGCATGACGCTCTCCGTCGGTTATGCCGGCAGCAAGGGCGCCAACATCGGGAACAGCGTCATCAACTGGAACGATCCTGTATCGCCGGCGCAAACATTCGTCCAATCCAACCGGCCGTATCCCTCGTTCTACGACCCTGCCACTCCGAACCTGGGTGTTCAAGCCACAGGACGCATCCGCTACATCGATTCCTTCGGCGAGTCCTTCTATCACGGCTTGCAGACGACGTTGAATAAGCGCGCTTCAAGGGGCCTCACCTTCGGCATCTCCTACACTTACAGCAAGTCCCACGGAGACGGCGAAAACGGCGGACAGGAAGGCGCTTCGTTCCAGAATCCCCGTGACCGCCGCGGTTCGCGCGGCTTGTTCTCGTTCGACCAAACTCACCGCTTGTCTGGTAACTGGGTGTATGAACTTCCGGGCCAGAACATCAAGAACGCTTCGCGATGGGTAGTCGGCGGGTGGCAGATCAACGGAATCCTCAGCATTGCTTCGGGCTTTCCGTTCACTATCACCCAAGGAGCGGGTGACCTGGCGCTCCCCAACGGCGCCGTGCGCCCCGATGTCATCAGCGATCCCAAACTCGACAATCCCACCCGGAAGCTCTGGTTCAATCCGCAGGCCTTCCAGCGGGTGACTTGCCAGATCAACTCGCGGCCTGACCTCTGCCATCTGGGCAGCAACGGATACGACAGCCTCCGCGGCCCCGGAGAACGGCGCATCGACTTCTCGATGTTCAAGAACTTTGCGCTCTCCGAAAGGTTCAAACTGCAGTTCCGCTGGGAAGCGTTCAATGCAACGAACACGCCCTGGTTCAGCAACCCCGGCGGCATCAGCTTTTCGAACGCCAACCAGATCACACCCAACGGTGTGCGCGACGGCGAAATCCGCGGCATCCGCAATCCCATGCGGCGCATGCAGTTCGGCTTGAAACTGTTGTTCTGATATGGAGCGACCTGTCAATACCTTTACGTATCGTTGACAGGAAGTTCTTGAATCCGGCCGGTTTTGCTCCGCGGGAGGGAAGCCGGCCTTTTCTTTTTTCCAAACACCAGCCACGAAGTGTTCCTGCGTGGAGCAAACGTACGAGCCGATGTACAAGAACCGGATCTGAGGCATACGGCGCCAGGCGAGGTGGCTACTGAAAGGGAAGGGAAAGCTGATATCCATCAAGGGCACTGGTTGTGAATTCCGGCGGTTGCGTATGGAAGGCGGCCGGAGATTACACACGGGGAGTGGGTCGCGACCTCGCCGCCAAAGCGGCGGGCAGCGCTCATGGCCCGTGGAAACTGGCGAACAGCCTGGCGCTCGCTATTGCGCTGCCGAATGCCTATTTCGACTCGCTTGGGATTCCGGGATTGGCTGGCGGCCGATAGCTCAACCCGCCGAACCGCCCGGTACGGACCCGTATGCCGCGTGGTGTGACATGGAAAGCGGGCGACCGCCTACCTATGTCGATTCTCAACTGAGCGCGAAGGCGATCACCGTCTGCCCCGGCTTACCGCCGCCCTCGAGGAATTCCGCAAATGCGGCCTCCCCGCTCTCCTGTGTGTCAATATCCACTCGGAACTCTTCAATCTGCTCAGCCGTCGCATCCCTATAGTTGAGCGGGCAATGGGGAAGTTTCTCCCCATCAAGGCGGATCGCGGGACCATACGTGCGGCAGGCTGCCGGACGATGCGTGTAAAGCTCGCACCGCCCCGATTCGAGATCGAGCGCGGGGCAAGCCAGGGATTGAAACGGTGGCTGGAAGAGAACTTCCCCGATGCTCTCCTCGAGCAACCCGCCTGATTTGTCGCCCGGATAGTCAAGCCCTCGAAGCCAAACCACCGACTCCGCGGCCCGCGCCCGTATCACTGCGGCCTCCTCCGGTTCCATCAGCCGCAGCCCTTCCTGTAACCGCGCGGCATCGAGTAGTGTGATCGGAAACGGTCCGATGCAACATCCAAAGCACCCCGCGCGGCAGCGCAGATGCTCTCCGGCGCGGCGCCGCGCCTCTTCCTGCGCGGAATCGAGAATCCGCGGAAACCGCTCGTCAGTTCTTACGGGTAAGCTCCTTGGCGCCTTCCTTGACGCCCTTCCCAACTGCCTTGGAACTCTTGACGACACGGTGTGTGCCTTCCTTCGTGGTGTCCGCCACCTTGCCGGCGGCGGTCGCTGTGCCGCTTTTCACCTTACCGGCTGTGTCCGCCGTGGCATCCCCGGCCTTGCCGGCAGCGTTCACGGTGCCGTCTTTCACTTTCGCCGCCGCCTCCTTCGTCGTGTCACCGGTCTTGCCGGCGGCATTCACTGTGCCGTCCTTCACCTTTGCGGCCGCGTCCTTCGTCGCGTCACCGGTCTTGTCGGCGGCGTTCACCGTGCCATCCTTTACCTTAGTGGCGGCATGTTTGGCGCCTCCCGCTACCTTCCCCGCGACCCCAGTCACGCCTTCCTTGACACCGGTGCCGATGTCCGCGGCGCCTTTCCTGATCTTGGTTCCGGACGTGGATGACTGGTTGCTCTGCGCGCTCAAAGAGGCGGCGAGAAAAAGGGAAAGGCCAAGAGCGGAAAGTGGTTTCATGATCATGTTCTGCCCCTTCTTATAGTCTTCCACAAGAGAGGGGCTCAGAGCCGGCTACTTCCTTGCGCCGAGCGCCTCCACGCTGAGCCGGAGGTGTTTCTCCGCCAACTTCCGGCTCTCCCTGGCTGCGCGGCGCGCTTCCATGGCTTTCTCCCGCTCCGTTTCGAGCGGCTTCGTCGCCATGCCGGGCCATTTCTGCACCATCGCTCCAGCCGACTTCGTGAGCTTCTTCACATTGGCCTCATGCCCGGCGGCCTTGGAGTCCAGCGCCTCCGCCCGAAGCCGGAATTGCCGGGAGACGGCCGCATGCTGCGCGGGCGTGCGGGCCTCGGTGGCCAGGTCTTCGAGCTTCGCCGCTTCGAGTTGAGAGCCGGCGGCCATTGAGGACCCCATGAGCGCCAGCGCTAGAGCGGACTTGGAAACGAACAGAAGGTTTGGTTTCCACATGGCTTCTGATCCCATTCCAACCCGGCGCGCAAGGCCGGGGTATCCGAAAAATTACGGGTTCATACCGAAACCAGCCCGTGCCGTATGGCATATTGCACCAGTTCGGCCGAGGAATGGACTCCCAGTTCGTCCATCATCTTGTACTTGTGAAACTCCACTGTCCGCGAG
>JADLBG010000221.1 GCA_020847895.1 Bryobacterales bacterium | reverse complement strand
TTCAAAATGTCACCGCCATCCGTCTGCGCTACCGTATGATCTCCGCTGGTGGCGGTTTTGAGACCATGGAAGCCTCGCCGCGCCTCCCCCGGTTCACCATTCCCGCCAGGGATCTTTCCGAATCCGGCCAGTTGATCTACTACTTCGAAGTCGCCCACCCGGGCGGAGTCTGGCGCCTGCCCGATGCCCGCGCCGCGCTCCCCGTCTTCGTCACGGACATCCGCAACATCCCCGTCAAGGTCGAAGCGGAGAATCCGCCGGCGCCGCAATCGCCACCTTCGAAAAAGGCTCCAGGTAGCGCAGCGTCAAATGCCGCTTCCCGATGAGATAGTGGTCCTTCTCATCCAGAAAGTAGACGTCGTAATCCTCGTCCGGACTGACCTTCGGCGGCGGGAACTCGAGCCAGCCCATGTGGTACAGATGACTGTAGAACCGAGCCCCCTGGTAGAGCGGAAACGTCCCTCCGAATTTCAACTTGCGGCCCGGCGGCGGAGCATGGCTGCACAGGTACAGCGCAAGATCGCGATTGCCGGCATCCATCAGCCACTCGTCATAAACGCGGACGTTCCAGGAAAGCAGGAACTGCGCCAGCACCAGCGCCGCCAGCCCTCCCGGCATCACTTGCGCCCATCTTGGCAGGCGGGACACCACCACCGCGGCCAGCAGCGTCAACAGCGGCACGAGATAGAGCCCCGTGCGCCGCTCCGGAAGCGGCGCCCCCAGCACCCAATGAAGCGCCAGCAGCAGCGCCGCGGAAAGCAGGCACAGCCCGCTAAGAAGCATCCCGCTGCGTTCGCGATCCCGCAAGGCAACGACAACCCCCGCGCCAAGAATCACACCCGGCAGCGCCAGCGATATTCCAAGCCAGAAGTTCTCCACCGGGTAGTGCAGCGGCGTGTTCTCCAGCAGATTCTTGACGCGCCACAAGCAGGCGTAATTGAAGCTCTCCAGGGAATCGTGCAGCGTCTTCGCTCCCGCGTAGAAATGTTCCCTCCGCGCCGGAAGCAACGGGCCCAACAGCAGGGCCACCATCACCACGACGCAGGGCACGGCCATGTGGTCCACAAAGTGATCGAACCGCGCCCTCACCCGCGGCCAGT
Organism: Bryobacterales bacterium; assembly: GCA_020847895.1. Lineage (GTDB taxonomy): Bacteria > Acidobacteriota > Terriglobia > Bryobacterales > Bryobacteraceae > CADEFT01. The sequence goes on along the minus strand of JADLBG010000221.1, from coordinate 2,206 downwards.
TTCGCTGCCGCGCCGCCTCCCCCATGTGGATGCCCGCAAAAACCAGCGCCAGCGCAAATCCCGGTACCACCACCGTGAGGTTGGCTGCCACGCCAAGCCCCAACCCGATCCCCGCCGCATACAGGCGCCACGCGCGGAATGGTCCCTGGAGATACCGGAGCAACTGGTCCAGGCTGAACAACAAAAAGGCTGTCGCCATCCCATATCCGCGCGCAATCGAGCAATAATCCAGCACGAACGGGTTGAGCGCGATTAAGGCAAACGCCGCGAGCATGTACCACCCGTCGCCGAACAACAGCCGGCAAAGCCGCAGCGCCGACACCAGCAGCAGCACCCCTCCCAGCAGCGCCGGGATCCGCAGCGTAAATTCACTCGTCCCGAACAGCTTCACCGAAGCTTTGCACAGAAACGTGTGCAGCACGTGATCATTCGCGTCATAGCTTTGCCACAATTCCGGGATGGGCGTCAGCACAGACCGCAGGTACGTGAACGCCTCGTCTGTCGTGATGGATTGTGTTGCCGCGCGGTAAACATTCACCGCAAGCAGAAACACCAGAAGCCACAGGGCCAGCGTGTGGGCGCGTGTGCGAGGCAAATACCAATGTATAAAATGAAGGGCGGAATGCGAAGAATTCTGTTTGCCCTCCTCATCTCCATTACCGTCTCCCTCCTCCTGGCGCAGCACAAGCCCGAACTCAACGACGGCGAATTTCACGGCGATCCTCCCTTCCTCCTCGAGGATGGCTGGCGTCCGCTGCTCAACGGCAGGGATTTGAGCGGCTGGAAGGGCATGGACGGCCCCCAGGAATGGTTCACCACCCGCGCCGTGCGCTGGGAGCGCCTCCTCTCCCCCACCCGCCTCACCGGCATTCCCGAACCGGGCGGCACGATTCTCAACGGCCCCAACGGCCGCACCCGCAACCTGGTCACCGAAGAAAAATTCGGCGACATGGAACTCTACCTCGAGTTCATGATCCCCAAAGGCTCGAACTCCGGCGTCTATCTCCACGGGTTGTATGAAGTCCAGGTCTTCGACAGCTACGGCTCCGCGGAGCCCATGAAAACCTCCGACGGCGGCGCGATCTACCACCGCTGGATCGACAACAAGGGAGTCGGCGGCTCGGCGCCCTCCCGCAACGCCAGCCGCCGCCCCGGCGAGTGGCAATCCTACCAGATCTGGTTCCGCGCTCCCCGCTTCGACTCGAGCGGTCACAAGACCGAAAACGCCCGCTTTATCCGCGTCCTCTACAACGGCCTCACCGTGCAGAACAACGTCGAGGTGGAAGGCGGCACGCGCGCCCACATGAACATTCCCGAAGCCGCCACCAATCCCCTCATGCTCCAAGGCGACCACGGGCCCGTTGCCTACAGGAACATCTACTGGCGGCCCCTCCGCCCCATCATCAGCCGGTGAGCGGAAACCAGTGGTTCGATATCAGCCGCCCCCTGCGCAAGGGCATGCCGCAGTGGCCCGGCGATCCGCCGTTCGATTCGTGGCTGAGCGCCGCCATCGCCCGCGGTGACGAAGCCAACGTCACCACCGTCACCCTCTGCGCTCACACCGGAACGCACGTCGACGCCCCCCTTCACTACCTTCCCGGCGCAGCCGCCGTCGAGGCCTTGCCACTGGACGTGCTGATCGGGCCTGCCACGGTGGCATCCCTTCCGAATCCCCCTGCCGCCGAAAGGCTCCTCCTTAAGGTCCACACCCCCGGCGAGGACGCGCTCAGTCCAGCGCTTACCCCTGAACAGATCCGAACACTTCTGAACACGGGAGTGAAACTCCTCGGTGTGGACCGCCTCTCCGTGGGGGATGCCGAAGTCCACCGGCTACTCCTCCATGCCGGGGTCGTCATCGTCGAGGGTCTCGACCTCAGCGCCGCCGAACCCGGCGAATACGACTTTGTCTGTCTCCCCATCAAGCTCGAATCCGCCGACGGAGCCCCCGCGCGAGCCGTCCTACGCCGGAAACCAGCGGTCTGACAGTGCGCCCCCCTCAACCCCGGTTCTGCCGCACCATCCCCGCCTTCGCCTCTGCCTCCGCGCTCCGCTTTCGTTCCGACTCCCGCTTGTCGTGCAGCTTCTTCCCCTGCGCCAGCGCGATCTCGCACTTCACATACCCATCTTTCAAGTACAGCTTCGTCGGAATCAGCGTCAGCCCCTTGTCCCGCGTTTTGCCCAGCAGCTTATCGATTTCCTTCCGGTG
>JADLBG010000220.1 GCA_020847895.1 Bryobacterales bacterium | reverse complement strand
GATTGACGAAACAGTAGCCCCGAATCCTGCCCGGGAAGCGCCGGATGGCTTCCGCCAGCCAGCGGTTACAATCCCGAAAGCTCTCCATCTTCGTCGGCCGTTCCGGAGGCAGGATGGAGCAGCAGAGCTGATCGATGCCGAGCTTATCCGCGGCGTCGATCAGTTTGCGGTCCTCGTCGCTCCAGTTCGGAAGGCGGTGATGATGGAGGTGGGCATGGGCATCAATGACCTTCACGCCCTGCATTTCCGCGTACGCGGCCGCGCCGAGACCCCCAAGAAATGCTCGCCGGTTCATGTTCGTTCAGCCAGTTGCTTTCTGCCGGCCATGCTTCGCGCAGGGCCAGTTTTCCAAGATACCAGGAATCGCGCCCATGGATGCCGCCGCCTGTCACGCTCATTGCAGGTTGATGCTACCGATTCGATACTCCTTGGCCGGCGGGCGTTCCGGACGTTGTCGGGCATCTTGTTGTGAGACGTTGAAGTTTCAGGCCATCGAAACAGTGGCCCGGGTCCGGCTGGCTCTTTTGGACGCGGCTACATCGCTTGCCGATCTCAAGCTGCCCGGCGTTCACCTCGAGGCGCTCAAACGCGATCACAAGGGCCAGTACAGCATTCGAATCAACGACCAGTTCCGAATCTGCTTCAACTGGAAGGATGGCGACGTCCACAATGTCGTGGATTATCACTAGGGAGTACTGAAAATGGCCAGCAAGAAAAAAAAACGTCTGCCGCCGATTCACCCGGGAGAGGTGTTGCGCAACGTCCTGAAGGAGTCCGGCTTGTCTATCAATGCCCTTGCCCTGGCTTTGCGCGTGCCCGCGAACCGGATCGGCGCGATCGTCAAAGGCCAGCGGGGCATCACAGCGGATACCGCCCTACGGCTGGCCCGCTACTTCGGTACCTCGGCCCAAATGTGGATCAATCTGCAGGCCAAGTACGACCTGGAAGCAACCGAAGACGCCCTCGGCGCGAAGATCGAACAAGAAGTGCTGCCTCGGCACGCGGCTTGAGCCTCCTAGCTTATGGACCGTCCCGAATTGATCACAGAACGATTCCGGTTGAACCGTTCCTCCTGGGGCAGAGGCATTGCCAAGGAAGCCTGCGCACGTCTGCTCGCCCACGGATTCGACGATCTCGGGATTGACCGAATCGTCGGCGTGGCGATGGCGGAGAATGTGCCATCTGTGCGCGTGCTGGAGAAGACGGGCTTGCGTTTCGAGAGATTCTTACATATGGATGGGGCCCTGTGGACCAACTACGCACTGAGCCGGGTTGACTTGGTGAGACGAAGGCTAACGCCATGATCCCGCGCGAACTTCGCCTTCGCTCATCGAACCTCTGCCGTTACTTCGTATCCGATCTCGGTGAACGTCACCGGCCTTTCGAAGCAATCGACTCCCTCCGCATCCGTCTGCCGCTGGATCGCCGGCAGGTCCATCGGATAGCAGGAGAGATGAACTGTCACGAGGTTCATTGCCACGCCGCTCGCGGTTGGAACGCCCTTCGTGATGAGCCGGAACATCCGGTAGTACGGCGTCGGCGGGGTCGCCGTCGAACGTCTCGCGCGCCCGCGGATAGTGTGTGACCTGTTGCTTCCAAATATCGAGGGCGCCAGACCCGGTGCCAGCCTGACCGCCATGACGGACGGCGCGGGCATCGTGGCGGCCCGTGAGGGAGACCTACTCTCTTGGGTACTGGTCGTGGTACGTGGCGACGAACACTGGTGTCTCCCGTCCACCTATCCCGGTTGCCCCACGCCTATGAGAGCGCGAGGCTAACGTCGTGGCGGTACCGCGTCCACTATCGCGTTGAGAACAGAGGCCGGACTGTGAGATTCGGACTCCACGTGGACTCCATGGACTTCCTCCCACGATGCGTAAGCACACGAATCATTTTCTTATGTCTATGTATCATCGGAGTCTTGAATTGGTGGACCTGGACGGGTTCGAACCGTCGACCTCTTCCATGCCATGGAAGCGCGCTCCCAACTGCGCCACAGGCCCACTCGTGAGGACGGACAGTTTCAATATACCATAGGCCGCAAGTCCCACCTACCTCTTTGCCCCGGGAGAAGCCACCGCGCCGGCCGCTTGCGGAGCCCCCCCTGCCGCCATCGCCGCCCGCGGCGCAAACTTGCGCTGCACAAGGAATCCATAAGCCGCCACCCCAAGCACCAGCCAGAACCCGATGGTCTTGATGGGCGCGTCAAAACTGCCGGTCTGCTTGATCAGCCAGCCGCTGAGCCACGGCGCCACCACGCCCGCCAGGTTCGCCGCCGTATTCTGGATGGCCACCGGAAGCGCTCCCGGCAGCAATGTCTGCGTGAGCGCCCAGTAGTTCGCCGTCGCCAGCCCCAGCCCGCAAAGGGAGGCAACCGTGAAGAAAATCATCAGCGTTTCCGAGTGCGTATAGACGCTGATGGTTTGCGTCGAGGCAATCACGAATCCGGCGATCGTGAATGCCTTGCGCACACGCACCGGATCCCCGCCCTTGGCGATCAGCTTGTCCGCCCACCACCCCGAAACCGCCGCCACAAGCGCCATGCCCCCAAAAGACATGCCGCTGAACCAACTGGTCTTTTCCAGCGACATGCCGTGCTGCTCCTGGAAATACCGCGGCATCCAGGTCATGCAGTAATACACAAAATACATGTAGCAGTAGG
>JADLBG010000219.1 GCA_020847895.1 Bryobacterales bacterium | reverse complement strand
TTGGCTGCGCAGGCGGCCTACCAGCGCATCGTCGATAGGGGAGATATTCTGGGCGAGCATCGTGCGCCTCGGTTCCGCTGGAGCCGGCGCGGTGTGGGTGGTGGGCGCGGGTTTCTTCGCTTCGGGCTCCGGAGCGGCGGCGGGCTTCGAACCCTGATTGAGGTCATAGATCAGTCGATCCACGTCGGCCACGGGCTTGCGGGAGAGAACGAGGAAGAGTTTCTCGTCGCCGCGCCGTTCATCGAGGGTCCATACGCCCCGGCTGGAGGGGATGATGAGCGGCTGCGAGGCCTCGACGAAATTGTCACCGTTGCGGATGGCGCGCTGAGGGAAGAGGACGTCCCACCGGCCGCTGGTGCCGCGCGCCACGAGGTACAGGTAGGCATCCTCATTGGACTCGATGCGGATGCGCAGCTTGTCTCCGGAGCGGAAATTGGAGTCGGGGTTCACTTCGTCGTAGGAACCGTCGCTCTCACGCTTGAGGATGCTATAGCGAAGCCCGAGGGGGCGGGGTCCGCTGTAGCTGGCGGTCATGATCATCACCGGCGCCTCGGATTCCCGCGGCCGGGGCTGCTGATGGATCACGGGCGGGCGTGTGGTTTTGGTGGAAGCCACCTCCTTGCCGCTGGTGGAGGGTTTATGAGGGGTGGTGGCTTTTTTGGGGGCCGCGGAGGAAACAGCGGCTGCCGGCACGTAAAAGAGTTCGCGAGCGGTCAGTTGCGGCTTGCTCTGCGCCACCGCAAAGGCGGCTGCCGCGAGCAGCGCGGCTGGAATCCATTTCTTTCTATTCATTTTCTTACTCCTGACTCGAGGCTTCGTGGCCGGACTTTGCGTGGCGTGTCCATCTAGCCCTCTACTCTCAACTATATATGTGAAAACTATCGGTGAAAACCGTCATTGTCATCGGGGCCGCCAGCGCGAGGATGGCGGCCTCACAATGGAACTGGCGCAAAAGGGCGGCAAAAATTCGCACGAGGGGTGGGGATGGCTACTCGAGGGCGTCTCCCCAGACAGCGTGCCTGGCCCAGAGGAAGCGGCCGCGATCGCGTGTGGTGACTTTGGCGGATTCGATGCGATCGCCGCGGCAGAGAGTGAGTTCGATGAGGCCCGGATGGTGGACTGGGCGGCGGATGAGACGCGCCTCAGGGCTCGCCGCCGGCGCCCTGGAGGCCACCACGTAAGAGAATTTCTCGTCTTCGTAGCTGAGGGCGGCGTGTTTGATGCGACGCTGGAGGGCGGTGCGTTCCAGCCGCTGGGCGCAGTGGCACCAATCGCCTTCGAGGATTGGGCAGGGAAGGGAGGCGGGGCAGGGCGCAAGAAGGTGGGCTCCGAGATGGAGCAGTTGGGAACGCGCCTGGCGGATGACGGAGAAACCGGCCGGCGAGCCCGGTTCGATGAGCACGAGAGCCGATTGCGAGGCTTGCCAGGCGCGGGCAACGACGGCGTCCCGGCGGCCGACCGCGATCTCGCCCAACACGTAGCTGGAGATGACCAGGCTGTGGACGGGGAACGAGGGTGCGCCGGTCAGATCGGCAGGCTTCCATTCCGCTTGCGGCAGCAGCCGCTCACCGCACTTGCGGAACGAGGCGTCGGGCTCGAACAGTGTGGCCTGGAGATGTGGAAAGATCTCGAGGGCGGCGATGGCGGCGGCTCCCATTCCGGCCCCGAGATCGAGGATGGTAGCGGGCGGCGCGGGAAGGCGGCGGGCAGTTTCGGCCAGGACATGGTAGGCGGCGGCGTAGGTTGCCGGAAGGCGGGTGAGCAGGTAGGCGGCCAGTTTCTCTTCCTGGGTGAGAGGGACGGACGAAGTAGGATGACGGGCACGGTAGTGGTCGGACAGCAGGGAGACGGCGCGCTCGAGACGAGCGTGTGGCAGCGGGTGGGCAGAGAAGTATTCCTCGAGGAACTGGAGCACGAAATCCGGTGGATGCATTTCCTTTATGATGCCTCTATGGCATTCCTTGACGAGATTGAAGCAGCGCTGGCCGGAGAAGCCGGCTTGCAGCGCGTTCTGGATATGACAATTGACGAGTTGAAGGCCGAGAGCGGGACCATTCACCTGCTGGAGCAGGACGGGGTGCTGCACCTGAAGGCGGCGCGCGGGATTCCGGACGCCGTGCTCCAGGTGGTGCAATTGATCCCCGTGGGCAAGGGGATGGCGGGGCTTGCGGTGGAACGGGGCAAGCCGGTGAACGTGTGCAACCTGCAAACCGACACCAGCGGCGATGTACGGCTGGGGGCGCGCAAGACGGGGATGGAAGGGGCCATCGTGGCGCCTGTGATGGCGGGGGACAAGCCCGTGGGCGCACTGGGGGTGGCGAACCGGGAGGAGCGCACATTCACCGAGGAAGAGATTGCGCTGTTGATGGAGGTGGGGCGAAGGATCGTGGGTTAGGTCCGCGACACAGCGCCTGGAGCACGAAATTCTATTCACGGCAGTCCGCTATTCACCTTGGCCGCACGGATGCTAATGTTTGGGCGGCCTGGCGGGGGCAGGTTCGGCTTTGCGGCGTGTGGGGGTGGGGGTGAAATCAGAGAACCAGCAGAAGATTTCCGGCAGATCGCCGTTGGAGGCGAACAAGGCGGAGGAGTGGATCGGTTCGGTTGGCAATTGGCTGGATTTACGGGTGGTTTGGCGGGATTTGGTGGACGCCGGGAGACGGAAGATGGCGAGGAGGGAGAGGAGAAAGGCGAGGAGGCGGGTGAGCCAGTTGGCGGGAGGAGGGGGTTCGGGTGTGGGGGCGGCTTGCTTGGGTTGGGGGAGGGGTTGCGGTCTGGCGGGGAGCGTGGGAGCGATCCCGGGGGCGTTGCGGAGGCGGCGGAGCCGGATGAGGCGGTCCACGGAGGATTTGTAGATGCGATCGTAGCGGGTCTCGTAGCGGTGAAGGGTTTCGAGGGTGGCGGGACTGGCGATGTGGATGCCGCAGAGCGCGTCGGTGATGCGCATGGCGGGGTGGTGGTTGGACCAGGCGGCTTCGAAGTCGTCTTTCTGGCAGAACATTTCGGTGTCGAAGAGGGCGGTTTCCATGGACCAGATGCGGCGGAGGCGCCAATAGGAATTGACCATTTCGGTGAGGAGGCCGGCTTCGGTGATGGAGGCGGGCTGCCATTCGGATTGGAAGGCGGCGAAGAGGTCATCGTAGGCCTGCTGGGATTCGTTGGCGAGGACGACGCATTTGGAGGCGAGCCCGTGGGTGATGCCGTTGAGGGAGGAGCGCTTTTTGCCCTCGGGGGTGATGGGACCTTTGGAGTTTTTGCCGTTCTCGCGGGCGATTTGTTGTTTTTTCTCTAAATCGAACATGTTGTGCCTTTTTCCGTGTCGAAACCTCGACTCGACTTCAGGATATAGGGCAGGTGTGGGCTCGCGGAGGGATAGCGAAGGTAGGAGAAACCGGGAAGTGATGTAGTATCAATAACTTGGAAATGGCAAAATTATTTGTATCGGGTTGTGACTGTGTTAACCGGCCAATCTGATTGATCAGGGGGTTCTGGGGGCGCAGAGGGCGCAGGGATTACAGGGGACAAGGCTTTCCAGGCCGTTTGAGGCCGCGCATTTCAAGAACTCACTGCCCTGGAATCGGGAGAAACATTGCCGGGGGCAACGACGGGGGATGAAAAAGGCCGCGGATCAGGTTAAGTCTTAGGCTCCAAGCGGAGCTTTGAGGTCAGCCCTGAATGGACTGATTCATACAGGAGAAAATTTTTTTGGGTGCGAGCGGTGCAGGTAACAAATTTTCGCGCAGAGACGCAGAGACGCAGAGTTTTAGGGGTCGGGGCTTGTGAGGGGGTGGAGGATGATTTGCATGAAATAGACTGTTGCGGCAAGGCGTCCGGGACGCCGCAGCGGGAAGCATCCGGGTGAGGAGGCTCGTGGAAGCCGGCATCATGGAGAAGCAATTGCCGACACTGGACATTCACGGTACAAGATTGGAAGACCCATGAATTACACAAACATTCTTTCCGCGGCCGCGGCGGCGGCAATGACGATGTTGGCGGGGCCGGCGGCTGCGCAGGCGCACCCGGACAGTATGCACGTTGCCCAACCGCACCTGGAGGCCGCGCTCAGGCTGGCGGCGCAGGAAAACTCCTGGCGTCACCCGGGGCTGGTTTCGTGCTACTGGGCCGAAGGGGTATCGGCGCAAGACGTCAACAAAGATCCTGGGGGATATAAGATCTTCGACAATCTTTACTTCGTGGGAAACCACAAGCTGAGCGTCTATGCGATCGACACGAGCGATGGGATTATCCTGACTGACGCGATGAACAGCCCGGCGGAGGTTGAGAAGTACGTCATCCCCAACCTGAAGGCGGTGGGGCTTGATCCGGCGCGGCTGAAGATCTTAATCATGGCGCACGGCCACGCGGACCACTTCGGGGGCTCGGGTTACCTGGTGGAGAAGTATCACGTGCGGGCGTACCTATCGGCGGCCGACTGGGACCTGGCGGAGAAGACGGTCAAGGCGCCCGGCTACAACCGGGGTATGCCGGCAAGGCGCGCTGGGGTCCTCAAGGACGGCGACACCATTACGCTCGGCGAGGAGAGCATCAGGATCTATCTCACGCCGGGGCATTCGCCGGGATCCACGGCGATGCTCATTCCGGTGAAGGACAAGGGTCAGGCGCGGCTGCTGGCGTATTTCGGCGGGATTGAGAATCCGCTGATGCTGCCCGAGACGGGCCGGAGCTATGAGGCGTTCGACCAGTCATTCTCACGCATGAGCGAGATGGTTGAGGCAGCCAAGGTGGACGGCTACCTCGCGGCGCACTCCAACTACGACGACGCGCCCTTCAAGATCGAGGTGATGCGGCATAATCCGCCGTCCTTGCCGAATCCTTTCTTGATCGGGACGGCTCGGGTGGTGCTGTTCACGAAGATGAGCCGGGAGTGCAATCTGAACAACGCGGACGTTCATAGGGCCATGCCGAAGTTGAAGGCTTATTGAACACGGGCCGGTCCTGCCTTCCGGGGTTGCGCCCGCGCCCGCAGGGGGAGGACAAGGGCGCGGGAAGACTTGACCGCGTTGTTGCCATCTCTGAGATGTGCTCCGTCCGGATTGCCTGCGGATAGGGAGGCATAATGGGGACGACGGGCGTGAACCCCCTACGCGGCCGTCGCCCCGGTCTCCGCGGGGGCGATATTCTGGTTGACCCGAAACAAATTGCCGGGGTCGTATTTCGCCTTGATGCGGCGCAGCTTCGCATAATTGCCGCCGTAGGTGGCTTCCACGCGTCCGGCTCCCTCCTCCATCATGAAGTTGACGTAGGCGCCGGGAGCGGAGTAGGGGTGCAGGGCTTCCCAGTAGCTGCGGGCCCAGGCGGAGATTTTGTCCTTGTTGGCGGGGTCCGGATCGATGCCGCCAATCACTCCGGCCCACTTGGTATTGCGGTAGCTGAAAGCAGTGGCATCCCGGGCGACGCGGTGGACGGCGCCGTTGATGGGGTAAAGGTGCATGGTGGAAAGCAGGGAGGGCGGATCGGCGCCATAGCGGATATGGAGGGCGATGGCCTCATCGGAGAGATGGTTGACGAAGTCGGCTTTCCAGTACCATTGGAGGCCGCTCGGGAGGAGGCCGTCGAACAAGGTATTGAGAGCGGGAAGGGGCATGGGGCCGACGTAGGTGAGCAGGGGTTTGGGCCAGGAGGCGACGGGAGCGAGGAGTTGATTGGTGCGCTCCATGTTCCCGGTGGAACACCAGACCACGCCGCAGACTTTACGCAGGTGCAAGTCCTGGGGGAAGAGCGGCACGGGGGGGACGGTCATGAAGGCGAAGAAGCCGTTGATATCTTCAGGGGAGTTGGTGATGAAGTCTTCATAGGAGCGCATGACTTCGGCGGCGTCATCGAGGTTCCAGAACATGGGGCCGGCGCAAACCATGGCGGTGGGCTGCATGCGGAAGGTGAAGTTCGTGACGACTCCGAAATTGCCGCCTCCGCCGCGCAGGGCCCAGAAGAGGTCCGAGTTTTCGGTTTCGCTGGCGCGGGCGAAGGATCCGTCAGCCAGCACGACATCGGCGGCCAGCAGGTGATCGATTGTCAGCCCGTACTTGCGGGAGAGATGGCCGATGCCGCCGCCCAGGGTTATGCCGCCGACGCCGGTGGTGGAGACGATTCCGGAAGGAACGCAGCAGCCGAAGGCGTGAGCGGCGTGATCCACATCGCCCAACAGCGCGCCACCTGCGACATCGATTGTGCCGGCGGCGGGATGAGGGCGGACGGAGCGCATACGGGAAAGGTCGATGACGAGACCATCATCGACGCTGCCGAGGCCGGGGCCGTTATGGCCGCCGCCACGGATGGCGAGCGGGAGCGCGGAGGCGCGAGCGTAATTCACCGAAGTCATGACATCCGCCACGTCGACGCAGCGGACGATGAGCGCGGGCCGCTTGTCGATCATGGCGTTGTAAAGTTTGCGAGCGTCATGGTAGCCGGGATCGTCTGGCTGAATCACTTCGCCACGGATGCCGGCGCGAAACTGCGTATGGTCACTTGACATTCCTTGGTTCCCCTCTTGGGGTTGGATGATACCACTATCCGCGCCTGTGATCCAGCCCACAACGATTTGTCAACGATGCCACACAACACAACGATGATTTGGGAGCGAGAGTGGCTGGCTTGACAATTCGGATGTATGCTAACGGGGAAGCAGGAAGTCCGTGAAGCACACGCGCATCGTCGTATCCCGCTACGGCGGACCCGATGAGCTTCGGGTGGTGGAAGAAGAGCGCCCGGCACCAAAGGCTGGTGAAGCACGGGTGAGAGTGCTGGCCGCGGGGGTCGCCTTGCCGGATGTGATGGCGCGAGAGGGGATTCATCCGGAGACACCCCGGACGCCCTTCACGCCGGGCTGGGACCTGGTGGGCGTAGTGGATGGACTCGGGGCCGGAACGTTTGGGATCGAACCAGGTCAAATCGTCGCGGCGATGCCGATTCATGGCGCTTACGCGGAATTTGTCTGCTTATCACAACGGGAACTGGTTCCAGTGCCGTCCGGTTTGGACGCCGCCGAGGCTGTCAGCCTGGTGTTGAACTACATCACCGCGTACCAGATGATGCATCATTCGGCCGAGGTCAAACGGGGTCAGCGGGTCCTGATTCATGGCGCGGCAGGCGGGGTGGGGACGGCACTGCTCCAGCTTGGGCGGCTTGCGGGGTTGGAAATGTATGGAACCTGTTCTTCCTCAGGGGCGGCGGCGGTAAGAGAGATGGGCGGTGTTCCAATCGATTACAAGCACCAGGATTTCGTGAAAGAAATTCACCGCCTCACGGGTGACGGCGTGGACGCCGTGTTCGATCCCATCGGCGGCTCGCATCTGTGGCATTCGCGCAAAGCGCTTCGCCGCGGTGGGAAGGTAGTGGGCTACGGCCTTATCTCCTCGATACGCGGGCGGGGATTGGCTTCCGGACGGCCGGGACGGCGCCAACGTTTTCGCGGGAGCGCCATCTTCGGGTTGTACATTGCCGGGGGCCGGCTTCTTCCGGGGCGGAAACGAATTGTTCCCTACAGCATCCAGACGCTGAAACGGCTGAGGCCGGAATTGTTCCGGCAGGATCTGATCGCGCTGCTGGATCTGCTGCAACAGGGGAAGATCAAGCCCGTGATCGCGCATCGACTTCCACTTGCCGAGGCAAGGCGCGCGCAGGAGTTGCTCGGTCAGGGAGGGGTGATCGGCAAGATCGTGCTGTCGTGCAGCGGGACGCCGGACGAGTGAGGAGCGGCGCAGGGGGCGTCAGGCGAGGGCCTTAGCATAGAGCGCGAGCAGGCGGCTCCAGGCTTTTTCGGCCCGCGGCTCGTTATAGACCCGGGAATCGGGAGGGCACCAGCCGTGGGCGGCTCCGGCGTATACCTCGATTTCGGCTGACAGATGCGCCTTAGCGAAGGTCTCGCGCAGGACGTTCTTGTCACTGGGGGACCGCTCATCATCGTTGGAGGCGATGGCAATGAGGAACTGCGCCTTGGTGTTTGCGGCCTGCAGGTGCGGGCTGTTGGGCGCGTCGCGAACGAGGCCGCCGCCATGGAAGGAGGCCACGGCTCCCACGCGGTCCGGCACGGCGGCGGCGGTGCGGAATGCCATCGGCCCACCCATGCAATAGCCTTGCGTGCCCATCTTGCGGTTCCTGGCGACCTGCGGCTGACGGTCGAGCCAGGCGATGAAGGCTTTCGCGTCGGTGAATTGGGTGGTTTCGTTGAGGCTCTGGGCGAGCGGCATCAGTTGCTGGATAGGGGTGGCTGAGCCGGCATCGGCAGTGGGGGCCTTTTTCGCGCGGTAGAACGGGTTCACGACGAGAACGGAATATCCGGATTGGGCAAGACGCTTGCCCATCTGGCGGAATGCGGGCCGGAGACCGAAGATGTCGGGCCAGATGAGAACGCCGGGAGCGGGTCCGGCGGCGGGGTGGACGAAATAGCAATCGGCGGCTCCATCGGGCGTGGTCACCGTGACATCGGATTCGGCCACGGGCGCCGCGTTGGCGACCTGCGGCAGAGCCATGGCCACGCCCGCTCCGAGCAGGACACCGAATTGCTTTCGTGTTACCAGACCGAGAGCTTCATACTTCTTGCGGTCTTCCTCGAAATGATCCTGATCACACATAGTTCCCCTCCTGTGTATTGTTGCGTTTCAGCCCAGTCGATCGAAACGTGACTTATATTCTACCGCCGGGGGAACCTGTACGGAGCTTGCCGTGAGACCCTCCGGCAAACGTTTGACGGCATTTATAGTCCAATAAGATCATGACCAAGGTGATCGGGTTAGTCTCTCTTGCGGCTGTTGCCTGCGCTTTCGCGGGAGACCCGGAATGGCCTGGATTTCGGGGCCCCGAATCCAATCCCCATGCGACCCACTCGAATCTTCCCGAGAAGTGGTCAGCCACTTCCAACATCGAATGGAAAGCGTCCGTCCCCGGGCTTGGCTGGTCTTCTCCGATCGTTGCCGGGAGGAAAATCTTCCTCACCACAGTCACCACGGACGGCAAGGCGAAGCAGCCGCAAACCGGGAGCAACTATTCGAACGATTACATTGCGGAACTCACGAAGCAGGGTCTCAAAGGCCAGGAACTGCTGGACCGGTTGAATGCGCGCGATTTCGAGTTCCCCAACGAAGTGTCGCTTCATTATCTGCTCTATTCCATTGATCTCGACTCGGGCAAGGTCAGATGGAAGAGGGAATTCCATTCCGGGCGCCCTCCCGGGGGCCGTCATCGCAAGAACAGCTTCTGTTCGGAGACTCCGGTTACGGACGGCGAGCGCGTCTATGTCTATATCAATAACCTCGGCATTTTCGCTTACGATCTAGAAGGCAACAAGAGTTGGAGCACCGCTCTTGAAAGCTTTCCGACAATCCTCGACTTCGGCACCGCCTCTTCGCCGGCCCTGGTCAATGACCTGCTGATCATCGTGAACGACAACGAGAAACAGCAATTCATTGCGGCATTCAATAAGAACACAGGCAAGCAGGAGTGGCGCACCAGCCGCTCGATTCACGTCCAAGGCTCAGACCGGCAGACGGGCTGGTCAACCCCATATATCTGGAAGAAGCCGGAGCGCGCGGAAATCATCACCGTGGGTCCGGGCCTCGCCATCAGTTACGATCTCGAGGGCAAGGAACTGTGGCGGCTGGGCGGGATGTCCAGCATGCCCATTCCGAGCCCCTTCGCCTACGGCGGCCTTTTGTATCTCAACGGCGGGGCCGGCAAGGCATTAGCGGCGATCAAGGCGGGCGGGAGCGGCGATTTGACCACAGCAGACGGTGGAAAGCTCAATCCGTTCGTGGCCTGGTTTCAGCCCAAGGCGGGGACGTATCTGCCGACCGAGTTGGCGTATGAGGGAGGACTGTACGTTCTGACCCACACCGGCATCCTCACGCGGTTTGACGCGAAGACGGGCGTCCAAACGTACAAAGCGCGCATTGGGGAAGGCGGCGATTTCACTGCATCGCCCTGGGGGTACCAGGGCAAGGTGTTCTGCATGAACGAAGAAGGCAGGACGTACGTGATCCGCGCCGGGGACAAGTTCGAGATGCTCGATTCCAACGATCTCGGCGAGATGGCGCTGGCGACGCCGGCGCTGGTAGGCGATAGGCTGATCCTGCGGACCGAGAATCACATTTACTCCATTCGCACTACAACGGGGGACCGGCGTCCGTAGAGAGGCGCTTTGCGTCCACGGGGCTCTCATCACTCAGTTACTCAGTCTTGATGGTTTAGCGAGGATCAGACGTCCGTTGCGAGATGTACAATTGGCACTACGATCCGGAACTGGAATCTTGAAAGGAGCAGCCACTATGGCCAGCGTGTCTCAACTCGGTTATATAGGAATCGGCGCCAGCGATGTGAAGGCCTGGCATGATCTTGCCACGCACGTTCTCGGGATGCAAGTGATCCCGGGTGATGAGAGATCCACATCTTACCTTCGGATGGACGAATACCACCATCGGGTCGAACTTCGGCCGAGCGGAAGCGACGATCTCGATTTCGCCGGATGGGAGGCGCCGGACCAGGCGACGCTGCATCGCGTGGCGCAGCAACTGGAGGACGGCGGTGTGAAAGTGACGGCAGGCACAAGGGACGAGGCCGACGGCCGACGGGTGATTGATCTGATCCATTGCGTAGATCCGAGCGGCGTGCGCACGGAGATTTTCTGCGGGCGTCCGATCGACCCGAAGCCTTTTCACGCGGGCCGCCCCATTTCGGGATTCAAGACCGGCGAGATGGGCCTGGGGCACATGGTACTTTGCACTCCGAGCCTGGAGGAGTCTCTGCGGTTTTACCGCGATTTGCTCGGATTTCGGGTCTCGGATTTCACCGAGGTTCGCTTCCCTGGAGGGGGGCTACGCCTTGCCTTCCTGCACTGCAACCCGCGCCATCACTCCGTGGCTTTCCTGGAGACAAAGGGCGCTCCCAAACGGATCAATCATTTCATGCTGGAATGCAATTCCCTGCTCGACGTGGGCATCGGGCGCGACCTGTGCAGGCAGCGCGGGGTTCCGATCGGGATTGACCTCGGCTGCCACATGAATGACCGCATGGTTTCGTTCTATCTGGCGAATCCATCCGGTTTCGCAGTGGAATACGGATGGGGAGCACGCACGATCGACGATAGTGTTTGGCAAGTGGAGCATTACGACACGGTGGAGAGCCTGTGGGGTCACCCGGAACTCAAGGCGATGGTGGCGAGCATGGCCGCGGGGGCGGCGGGATCGGGACAATAAACGTGGCACTCGGCGCGTGCAGGAATCCGAGAACCGGCAGCGGGATAGGAAGGGCTAAGATAGCAGAGACACCATGACACAGCCGAACAACAGCCGCATTGCCTGGTTCAATGGAAAGTTCCTACCTGAAAGCCAGGTGCTGATCTCTTTCCGCGACCGGGGCTGGAGGTACGGCGACGGCGCCTTCGACATGACGCGCACGTTTCACGGACGGGCGTTCCGGCTGAAGGAGCACATTGACCGCTTCTATCGCTCGCTGCGGTATTTGCGGCTGGATCCGGGGGTGAGCCCGGAGGAGTTGA
>JADLBG010000218.1 GCA_020847895.1 Bryobacterales bacterium | reverse complement strand
CCGTTGTCTCTCGTCGAGGTAGCCAAACAGAGTCGTGAACTTCTGTTTCAAACGTTCTTGAAACTCCATGTATCCATCATCGGACAAGAACGATCAAATGTACATGTTATTTCGTTCCAGGTTCTAACCGGATACGCCGGGTCTCCCCGGACGGCATCATCACGACGGTGGCGGGGCGAGGGGCCTTCATCCCTAACCCAGGCGCGCCATGCAATCCGTCCGGTGACGGCGGTCTGGCAACAGATGCCCAACTCTGTTATGTCCCGGCCATGGCGGCGGACGGCGCAGGAAATCTGTTCTTCCGGGATGGACCTAGCGTCCGAAAGTTGTCCGCAGACGGCATCATTAGCACCCTGTTTGCCGGTTTCTATGGCGGCAGCCCGGGCAGCCTTGCGGCCGATAAAACCGGCAATGTATTCATCGCCAGCGACGCCGAGAACATAGTCCGCAAGATCTCCCCGGATGGTGTTGTCACCATTGTGGCTGGCACTGGCGAGCAAGGATTTTTCTCGGGCGACGGCGGGTTCGCTACAGATGCCCAGATGACACCCAGCGCTGGGGCCTTGGATGACTCGGGAAACCTGCTCATATCAGATTGCATGCCCGGTACTGGCGGCTGCCGCATCCGCAAAGTATCGCCGGATGGAACCATCGCCACAGTGGCAGGGGACGGTACAAATGGTTCCCGAGGTGACGGAGGGCCCGCCTTGAGCGCTTCCATCTCATATCCGGCCACAATATCGGTCGACGGGCTCGGCAGAATTTTCCTAGCCGACCGCTTTGCAAATGTCGTCCGGGTACTACAGCCAGTTAACCATTGAGGGAATCAGATCAACCCCGAGCAGGCGGTAGCGCTCCCGCACGAGCGCCGCGGACGAGCGCGTTGCGCTGCTTCAGTGCGGCGGGTGTGCGAATGAGAGCGCGCTTGCGATCCCATTGCGCGGCCAGACGGTTGAGCCCGCCGGCGAGGTAGGTGGCAAGCGTCCGGGTAGAGTTGTCCATACGATCGCAATTCGTTGGGTGCTGAAGCAGCACGAGTGGGATGTGACAATACACCTACTCGAGATGCGGCTGCCGTCGAGTAGCGCTCCTCCCTCGCGCGGCGGTCACTGATTCCGTCCCGGGATCGCATACAATAAATCGCATGCGATTCGTCCTTTTCCTGCTTCTCTCTCCGCTCGCCTTTGCACAAGCGCAGTATGACCTGTTGCTCAAAGGCGGGCACGTCATCGATCCGAAGAACCACATCAACGCGGTCCGCGACGTGGCCGTGGAAGGCGGCAAGATTGCGGCCATGGAAGAAAACATCCCTGCCTCGCGAGCCAAGAAGGTGGTGGACGTGGGCGGGTTGTACGTGACGCCTGGCCTTTTGGACATTCACGTCCACGTCTTTGCCGGCGGCATGGGGAACTCGTACGCCTCGGGCCGGCTGAGCGTCTACCCGGATGGTTTTACGTTCCGCTCCGGAGTGACGACGGTGGTGGATGCCGGCACTTCGGGGTGGCGCAATTTCCCCGAGTTCAAGGCGCGAGTGATTGACCGCGCCCGTACCCGGGTGCTCGCGCTCTTGAATATCGTGGGCGCCGGGATGGGCGGCGCCGTGGAGCAGAACAAGGAAGACATGGACCCGAAAGCGGCGGCGGACATGGCGAAGCAGCACCCGGACATCATTGTCGGATTCAAGACGGCGCACTTCGCCGGGCCGGAGTGGATTGCGGTGGACAACGCAATTGAGGCAGGGAAGATGACGGACCGGCCGATCATGGTGGATTTCGGCATGTTCCGTCCGGAGCGGCCGTTCGAAGACCTGGTGACGAAGCGGCTGCGGCCGGGCGATATCTACACGCACACGTATCTTGCCGCCGTGCCGATGCTCGATGCACAGAAGAAAGTGCGGCCGTATCTGTTCGAGGCGCGTAAGCGCGGGGTAATCTTCGATGCGGGGCACGGCGGCGGCAGTTTCGTGTGGCGGCAGGCGGCGCCGGCCATCCAGCAGGGCTTTGTTCCGGATTCCATCTCTACCGACCTGCACTACACGAGCATGAACGCGGGTATGAAGGACATGCTGAACGTGATGTCGAAGTTCCTCAACATGGGCATGAAGCTGGACGATGTGATCTTACGATCGACGTGGAACCCGGCCAAGGAGATCAAGCGCCAGGAGTTGGGGAACCTGTCGGTAGGAGCCGGCGCGGACATAGCCGTGCTGAGGCTGGAGAACGGCAAGTTTGGCTTCGTGGATGTGTATGGCGCGCGGATGGACGGCTCGCAGAAGCTGGTGGCGGAGATGACGGTCCGGGACGGAAAAGTGGTTTGGGACCTGAACGGACTGGCGCGGGAAGACTGGCGAAAGCTGCCGGACAACTATATGGGGCAGGGCGATCCGAGTTGGGACGGGGTGGTGAGCGAAGGGCGGCGTGGAGGACGGCGGCGGCGTTAGGGGCGGCGGAACAGTGCAAATCCTCCACGCCGTGTAAGAATTGCAAGGTATGGTTCCGCGCAAGATTAGCGCTCCACTCCGCGATACCCTGAACCGCTTTCCCGCTGTGGCACTCCTTGGTCCGCGTCAAGCGGGTTAGACGCAATACTGTTCACTTAACGATTCTGATCCGCTTGGCGACGTCAAGGCGACGAGTGCGTTGGGGTGCTCGCGGCCGCAACGGATAGTTACTCATCTTCCGCTTCACTCCGCGCGGGTTGATG
>JADLBG010000217.1 GCA_020847895.1 Bryobacterales bacterium | reverse complement strand
TTCGCGCACGCGATGAACAGCACTATCCCCACCGTCCCCATCAACACCCACAACACATCTCCGATGTTGCCGACCACGTCGCGCTTCAACGGCCGTACATTCGGCCCCACCCGGGCATCCTCGAACATCTTGTTGCTCATCCCCGGAGCCGGCTTGAACTTCCTCAGCATCATCGGCAGCATCCGCGCCACGTCCGCGTTCGCCCGCGCCATCGTCACGCCGTGCTTCAGCCGCGCCAGGCACTGATAGCTGAAGTTCCCAACGAACGCCTTGTTGCGGTCCAGTTGAAACGGAAAAATCAACGCCGCCCGCGAATTCATGAAGCGAAAGCTTTGCGGCATGATCCCGATCACCTCCCGCGCCTCCCCGTCCACCATCAGCCGCTTCCCGATCGCTCCCTCATCCCCGCCGAACCGCCGCTGCCAATACCCGTACGACAGCATCACGGTCCCCGCGGTCCCAGGCATGTCCTCTTTCTCCGAGAACCACCTCCCCTTCACCGGCGGAACGCCCAGCGCAGGCAGGGTCCCCTCCGTCACGAACAGCGCATCCACCTGCTCCGGTTCCGCCATCCCCGTAACACTCACCGAATCATGCCGCCACAATCCCAGACGTTCAAACACGCGGCCTTCTTCTCGAAACGTGAAATACGTCGACGGCGATGCATTCAAATCCGTGATATTGATCCCCGGAGCCGTTTCCCACACCCCCACCAGCCGTTCCGGCTCGGGGTACGGCAGCGGTTTCAGCAGCACACCGCTCAACACGCTGAAAATTGCCGTATTCGCCCCAATCCCCACCGCCAGTGTCAGCAGTGTAATCCCCGTGAACATCGGCGACCGTGCCAGCCTGCGCATGACGTGATTCACTTGGTTCCCCCCAAGTCACGTTATACGACAGTCGCGCCCCCGATGTTCCACCGGGTTACTCCGAAAATCCACCGTAAAGCTGTTAGCTGTTAGCTGGTAGCTAGAACAGGATCTTCGCCACAAACTCCATCTGCCGGTTCAAATTCGCCTGGCTCGAAATAATCCCGAAGTTCGCATTCCCGAAACTCGTGTTCGGCGCGCTGAACACCGGATGGTTCAACACGTTGAACATCTCCGCCCGGAACTGCAGCCTTACCCTCTCCACCAGCCGGAAATCCTTGGACAGCGTCAGGTTCGCGTTGTTCATCCCCGGCGATCGCACCGTTCCGATGTACGGGCTCACATTTCCATAGGTAAAGTCCGCCGGCTGCGCGAACGCTCCCGTGTTGAAGTAATTTCGCAGCCGGTTCACAATCGGCCCGCTTACGCCGGACGATGGATCCCCCACCACGTTCGGGCGCCCGCTGCCCGCCCCCACCGTGCCGCGCGCCAGACCGAACGCCATTGGGAAGCCGGCCTGGTATACCTGGAACGTCGAAAGCATCCACCCTCCGGCCAGCAGATCCACCGGCCGCGAAATGTTCGTCCCGAACCGCCGCCCCTTGCCGAACGGCAACTCCCACGTCGCCGTCACCGACAACCGCTGCGGCACGTCGAACGATGCGTAGGCGCGTTCCGCCTGCCGGTTGTACACATTGTCCGGGTTCGTCATGTCACTGAGATTCTTCGCAATCGTATACGAAACCAGCGCCGTGAGCCCATGCGACATCCGCTTTTCCAACTGCATCTGCACCGAATGGTAGTGCGAATTTCCATACGCCGGGGCGATTCGCGTAACCCCCGAATACTGCGGATAAGGCCGCAATAATTGCGACCGCGCAACCGTCGCTCCCGCCAAAGCTCCTGACGCCAGAATCCCGAAGAACGGATTCGGAACCACCTGCGTCAGCGCTGTCCCCATCGAGAGATACTGCGGATTCAGTTGATTCACGTTCTCGTTGACCGCCCCCGTGAAATCCGATGGCGCGGCCGCCAGGTAATATGCCCTGCTTCCCACATACGAAGCCGTGAACACCGTCCCCGCCGCCACTTCCCGCTGGATGTCGAAATGCCAGTTGTGAAACCGCGGGATGCGGTCTCCCGGATTCGCGAACGTAACGTTGTTGCCCACCAGCGTCATCAGCTCCTGGGAATTGCCGATTGCCGGAAGCTGCCCGATGGGAAAGGGATTTCGCAGCACGTCCTTCGGCGTGATCCCGTCTTGCGTGGTCACCATCGGCGTGGTGTTGCTGTACCCCGTCGCGTAAACCGTGCCCACCTGCGGAATATACGTCAATGCGTACCCCGTTCGGATCACCGTTTTCGGCGTGAAGTTGTAAGCCAGCCCGATGCGCGGCCCGAAGTCGGCCTTGTCCGGATCGAACACTCCCCGCGGCAATCCGTTGACGCCCGCATACAGCAACCCTCCGGCCAGATTCATCCCCGGCACTTTCAGCGGATTCGGAGTTCCGTAAGCGAAACCACGCGTCGTCCGGTTGTACCGCTCCGTCGTCGGCGTCTGGTAGTCCCATCGCAGTCCCAGATTCAACGTCAGCTTCCGTGTCACCCGGTAATCGTCCTGCACGTAGAGCCCGGTGTAGAAATTCTGAATCGAGAGGCCTGTCGCATAATCGATGGATCCCCCGCTCGCATACCCGTACAGAAAGGTCGCCATCCCCAGCCCCGAACTCGCCACCGGCGTATCCGCCCGCGGACCGCCCGTGTTCGCCGTATTGAAAGAAAACGTCCCCGACGGGTTGCCGCTGGTCAGGAAATTCCCCCGGAACAGATTGAGCTGCACCCCTGCCTTCAGCATGTGTTTCCCCTGCTGCCTCGAGAGACTCGATTGCAGCGAATAGTTGTATCCGGGCTGCTGCTTCCACCCCACTCCGCCGAGCGACTCGAATCCCGTAATCGAGATCCCCGGAAAGTTCTGATACTGCGCTCCCTTGACGAACGCCTGCGGAAAACCGAGCGACGCCAGGTCGAACCGCGCCGAATACGGCTCCTGCTGCTCTTTCCCGTTGGCGTACCCCACCCTCACGTCCAGAATCGTCGACGGATTGATCATGTATGTGTCATCCACCGCAATGCCTTTGTTCGGCCGGTGCACCACATTGCGCCCTGGCGTTGCAATCCCCGGAAAATCGTAATTGAAGTTGAAGAAAGCATCCCCGCTGTTGACCCGCACGAACATCTGGTGTTTTTCCGCCAGCTTGTGATCGAACTTCAAAATCCATACATCGCGCGTCTGCGGCCATTTGCTCGACTGCACATAATTGTTCACCCATGGCGTCGCGGCGCTCACGTTCGGATTGTTCGGTTCCGGCCAGTAGTTCATGATCTTCCGCGCCACCGGATCCTGCATCGACAAGGGAATCACGTTATTCGGAACCGGATCGCGCGTCGGCGCGCCGTTCACCGTGCGCATCGAGAACGGATCATAGATGGCACCCTTGAACTCCGAAAAATCTCCCGTCCGCATCTTCGGCGTCGGCACGTTCAACCGCGGACCCTGCCCGTTGCCCTCGCGCGCGCCCTCGTAGTTGAAAAAGAAGAACGTCCGGTTCTTTCCGTTATACAAGTGCGGGATCACCACCGGCCCTCCCACCGAACCTCCGTAGGTATGCGCATTGTAGGGAACCAATCCCTGGCCCGCCCCGCGCGGAAAGAACAGATTCGCATCCACCGCCGAATTGCGTAGAAACTCGTATAGCGATCCGTGAAAGTCGTTCGTTCCCGACTTGATCACGATATTCGTGAACACGCCCGCCGCCCGGCCATACTCCGCCGGCAGCGTCCCCATCAGCAGCTTGATCTCCCCTACCGCTTCCGTCGACGGCACCCACGGCGACAAATACAACCCTCTGCCCACGTTCACCGTGTTCGAAACTCCATCCACCGAAACTTCACCCGACGCCGGCGGCGATCCGTTGGCCGTAAACAACACGTTCGTCCCCGTGTCGCTCGGACGCGTATCTTCAAAATACCGGTTCCCCACCACCCCAGCCGCCATCATGTACATGAACAGGCTGCTGTGCCCCTTCCACGGTATATTCACCACCGTCTGCTCGTTGATCACCGACCCGAGCGACGACGAATCCGATTGCACCGCCGTCACCTGCCCCGTCACCTGCACCGTTTCCGAAGTCTGTCCCAACGCCACTTCCACGTCCACCCGCAAACTGTCGTTGATGCTCAACTTGATTCCATCCCTCACCGTTGTCTTGAAGCCGGCGGCTGCCACCGTCAGCGAATAACTGCCCGGCGCGACAAAGGTGAAGATATAGTGCCCACCTTCGTCGGATTTGACGGCGCGCTCGATACTGGTATCGATATTCCGCAGCGTCACACTTGCCCCTACGATCGTCGCCTGCGTCGGATCGGTGATGTCCCCCTGAACCGTTCCGCGAAACTCCTGCGCGAAGCCAAGGGACGTAATTAAAAGCGAATAAATAATGAGATAGCGAGACACGGCCAACCTCCCAAAATGATCTTCCTCCCGCAACCCCCTCATTGGGCTACAGGGTGAAGTGAGTATATACTCACCACCGCCGCAATACAACACACTCCTCCCCGCTCGTCGGAGGCCGCGGCCCCCGCTTTGCCGCTATACTGCAAGTCGATGCGTATCCTCCCCGTCCCCGCACTCCTCCTGCTCCTCTCTTCCTGCGCCCCTGAGCCCAAGCCCACACCGCCGCCCGCCAAACAGGCAGAGGCGCCCAAACCCGCCGACGAATCCCGTCGCTTCCCTCAGGACAATCTCGTCGAAACCAAACTTGTCGCCAAAGAACTGCTCGG
The DNA here is from genome assembly GCA_020847895.1 of Bryobacterales bacterium. Lineage (GTDB taxonomy): Bacteria > Acidobacteriota > Terriglobia > Bryobacterales > Bryobacteraceae > CADEFT01. The sequence continues at coordinate 1,894 of JADLBG010000217.1, read as the reverse complement.
CAAGCCGTTCATGCCCGGAGGCACGCTTGCCCGCTACCGGAAAGGAGCCCGCGAGTTCGACATGTTTGTCGGAAAACTCCCGTCCCCCACCGGCGCCGCGCTTCTCCTGCTCGATTGGAAAAAAGCGCTCACCGGCGCGAAGCTCATCCCCTCCTTCGGAGGCTACTTCGGCATGGATGGCAAGCGCCCCGTCTTCGTCTTCTCCAAAGGCAACTGGATTGCCGGAGTCGCCGGCCTGCCCGAAAAAGAAGCCGACCTCCAGGCCCGCGGCCTCGCTTCCCGTCTCGATTGATGCAGAATCGCCACGGATTGCCCCTACAAATGATGGAAAGCCTCCGGCTTCTCCTCCTCCATCCGCACCGTCTGCTTCTCGAGCGACCGGCTCACCAGGTCCTTCGATCCCAACCCCACCGCCAGCGCCAGCGCCAGCACGATCCCCCCGAACAGAATCCCGAAGGCCAGATCGACAATCCGTCCCCCGATCCCCAGGTGATTCAACGCCATCGCCGCGCTCAGCACAATCACCAGCCACTTCACCCCCAGGCTCAGCAGCCGCGCATAGTGCAGGTTCATGTTCACCGCCCCGATCAACACCCCCCGCGCCAGGAACCGCGCCAGTACATTGCCCACCACCAGCACCACCACCGCCGCCAGCAGGTTCGGCAGATACGCGAACAGATTCATCACCAGTTGCGACGTCAGCGTGGCGTCGAATGCCGCCACCCCGATCAGCAATCCCACCAACACTACCCCCCACGACACAATTCGCGACACCAGCAACGCCGGACTCTTCCCCGGAGACCAGTCGCTTAATCCTGAAAATCCCCAACTCGCCAGCCGTTGGTCAAAATCGATTCCCCGCAGCGATCGCCGCAGCACGTGCCCGATGATCCACGCCAGCACCAGCGAGAACAGCAACGCCACCACGAGAGCGAGAACTCCCGGCAGCATGTGCGCCACCCCCGTAATCACCTGCTTCACTGATTCGTTCAAGGCATCTTCCACTTGGTTCCACATACCTCTCTCCTCTCCCCGTCACGGGTTAAAACGGTCCGGCCATCTCCAGCGCGACAGCAAGTACGGCTTATTCGCCTCATAGGCGAGGCAAAGCCGCTCCAACCGGTCATCCACCATGCGCGGCCCCGCGCCTCGCACCTCCAGAATGTACGACGCCACCCACGCCAGGTACGCCGGCGTCATCGCCCGCAGCAGGTGGTCGCGGCTCATCACCCGGAACCGGTGTGCCAGCGCAAAATCATAAACCACCCTCACCCAAACCTCGTCCGGCATCCGGAACTGCTCCTCCGGCAGCCGCGTCAGTTTCTTCAACTCCAGCATCGCCGCCGGCGTCAGCGCCATTCCCCAAACGTCCACCAGATTGCGATACCCCATCTGGAAGGAATCCACCATCTTGTGCACCTCCACCGCCGCGCTTTCCTCCGCCTCCACCTTCGTCTCCCCTTGCGTAACCACCGCTTGCGACCCGCGCACCTTTTGCCACACAGCCGCATTCCGGTCCATCTCCAGAAACATCGAATCGAGAACCAGCGACAGCGTGGAACTCAGGTCCGGATTCCCTTTCGCCGGCGGCGGCTTCAAATCCACCCGGACCTGGCTGACAGGCATGCCCGCGCATACCGCCCGCACCGGCAGCCACGCCAGCGGGGCCATCCGCCCGTTCTTCCGCTCCGGCATCGAGAAGCGTTCAATATACTTCGCCGAGGCCCCGATATCCGTCGTCAGCGGATAGCGGATGCGCCTCCCGTACAAAGCGCGCGTCAATGGATACACGATTCCGCTGTTGATCAGCCCGTCCAATTTCTGCTGCCGGTAGTAAGGAACCGCCAGGTCGCAGCTTCCCTCCATCAACGGCCGCACCAGGCCTTGAATCGAT
>JADLBG010000216.1 GCA_020847895.1 Bryobacterales bacterium | reverse complement strand
GACCTCGCTTTCTGGGTCTGTCCGGCCAGCGTCAGCGCCAGAATCCACATCAGGGCGAAACGGGTCATACGGATTTTTTCAGGATCTCGGGGTTCATCACCGCGATGTAGTCCAGGTTCCGGTATAGCTGCTTGTAATCCAGTCCGCAACCGATGACGAAATGATCGCCGATCTCAAAGCAGCGAAAGTCCACGGGAACCTGCACAATTCGACGCGACGTCCGGTCGAGAAGGGTACACAGGCCCATCGAGTTCGGCCCGCGCCCGGCCAGCGTCTGGAGCAGATAGCGGATGGTGAATCCCGTGTCGATGATGTCTTCCACCAGGAGTACGTCTTCGCCCTCGATGCTATCGTCCAGATCCTTGGCGATGCGCACCACCCCGGCGGACCCGCTCTTGCTCGAAAAGCTCGAGATCGAGAGAAAGTCAATCTTTACGGGAATCTCAATGGCGCGGGCCAGTTGCGTGAGGAAGAACACCGACCCTTTCAACACGCCGACCAGCTTCAACTCCCGCCCCCGATAGCGCTCGCTGATCTCCGCGGCCACTTTCCGCACTCGCTCGTGAATCTGCTCTTCCGTGAACAGGACTCGCTCCACGCCGGCAGGAAGGGGGAGGCTCATACGTTTACGGCCCGGTCCGCGAGCCCGTACTTGAAGATCAGATTACGGAAATCTTTCTGATAGAACACTTGGATATTGATATGAGGGTACATAGCCCGCAGCAGTTTCACCTTGCGGTTTTTCTTGGTCACATGCGCTTGTTTCATGGTGGTCAGTTCCACATATAAATCGAACTCCGGCAGATAGAAGTCCGGAGTAAACGCCTCCAGTACGCGGCCGTCCTTATCCCATTGAATCGGGAAGCTGCGGGGCTCATACTCCCAGGCGATACGGTAAAAATCGAGCAGGTTGGCGAATATCTCCTCGCTCGGATTCGCAAAGGCCTTCCGCTTCAAGGCCACTTTGCCGGGAGGGCTGATTCCGAACTTTGCCAGTTGCAGGCGCATTTGAAACTGGATCTGCGCCTCGGCGCCGGTGTTCAGCCGCGGCTCCACAAGCAAGCCCTTCAACCGCGCGGCCTGGTCCAGCAGTTCCGCAATGGCCTCGCTATCCAACTGCTCGGCGTTGAACGTGAGGTCGTAAGTAGAGGAAGGCAGGTTCACCCTTCCAAACCTCAGTCTTCTCGTCTCCTTCCACTGCCGCTCCAGTTGCCGCAGCAATTGCTTCGCCCCAACGCGGTCCAGGTGGTGTTCCAGCATTAACAATCCCACTCTTCGTGCCTCCGATGCCACCACGAAGGTTCGCAACACCCCGGGGATGTCGCGAAACAGCAGCTCCGCCCCCGGCACGCAGACAACCAGCGGGGCTTCCATCGCCAGGTGAGCCAGCATACTGGTCGCCACGGCTGCCCATGCTTTTTCCGGAATCCCTTCCGATCCAAACTCCCCGGCGATCAATTCACGCAGCCGCGATTCCGTGACGATCTCGAATTGGAGGCGCTGCGCAGTCACCCGGGCGATCTCTTCCACGCGGCAGCCGGACTCGCCCGAGACGGTGAGAAATGCCATCTGGGGACATCATAACAAGGCTGAATCGCGGAATCGTTTTCGTCGTGATAAAGTGGCTTGCATATCGCGCATATGGGCAAGTATCCGATGCGGGCAGCACGGAGGACCTCGAGTCGGAAGGTTTGGGGAAGGGAACCACTTTCTTTTTCACATTCGCTCCTTCCCGGAACGGAGCCGTTCATGCCTCATAGGCCGCCGCAAAAGCCGCCGTTCCATGCCTTGCCTGTGGAAGACGACGGTGACCACCCGGAACTGGTGATGCGGCACTTGCGTCGCCACTGTCCCCGGCAGCGCGTCATCCACCTCAATGATGGCGAGGCGGCGCTGGACCATATGCTTCGCCAGTGCCCCTATGCCGACCCGGGCAAAAGCCCTGAGCCGCATGTGATAGATCTCGATGCTGCCTGTTCCTACCACGCCAGCCGCTATGTCGTGAAGTCCCGGGAGTTCGAAGAATTCACTACACTCATGAAAGAGATCGGCCTCTATTGGCTCTGCTGCGGCGAACGGCCGGCCGGGCTTGAGGGGACGTGCAAAGCCTGATGTCACCGCGCCTGAAAGTTGTTCTCATGGTCGATGACGAGCCGGATCACGTGGAATTGGTGCGTCGCGCCTTCCGCATCAAAATGCCGGAAACGGACTTCTTTGCCGTGCCCAGTTTTACCGAGGCTGTAGACCTTCTGAGAAGCGGGACCCTCCCACAGGTCATTCTGGCGGACTGGCGCCTGCCCGACGGCCAAGGTGTCGGCCTGTTGGATCTGAAGGCGCCTTGCCCCGTGATTCTCTTCACCGCCTTCGGCAGTGAACGATTGGCAGTCGAGGCATTGAAACGGGGAGCCACCGATTATGTCGTGAAGTCTGAAGCGGCGCTCTCCGACATGCCCCATATCGCGGAAAGGGCTCTCGATCAATGGAAGACGATGCAGCAAAAGGAATCCGTCGAACAAGCCCTGCGCGAGAGTGAGGAACGCTTCGCCCTTGCCGCCAACGGTTCGAACGACGTCGTTTGGGACTGGGACATAGCTTCCGATCTCCTCTTCCTTTCGACCCGGTGGATTGCCATGTTCGGCCAGGAAGGCGCCCCGCAGCCCCGGACCATGGAGGAGTGGTTCACGCTGGTCCATCCGCGGGATGTGCGAAGGTTGAGGGCCGGCCTTCTCTTACACCTCCATGGCGAAAGCCCTCATTTCGAACATGAGCACCGCATTCGATCCCCCCGCGGGGACTACCGGTGGGCCCTCACCCGCGGGTTGGCGGTACGCCGGGGTGGCCGCGCCCCATACCGCATGGCGGGCTCGCTGACGGAAATCACGCTGCGAAAGAACATGGAGGAGCAGATGGTTTTCAACGCCTTCCATGATACGCTGACCGGCCTTTATAACCGGGGGATTTTTCTCGAGCGTCTCGAACATCGTACAAAAGTGTGGCAAAGTCAGCGCGACCACCCGTTTGCCCTCCTGCTGCTCGATGTGGACCGCTTCAAGTTCATCAACGATTCCTTCGGCCATGCCGCCGGCGACACATTCCTTCAGTTGATGGCCGGACGCATGTCTAAGAGGCTACGCCTCACCGACACGATTGCCCGCTTCGGCGGGGACGATTTTGCGATCCTGCTCGATCCCGTCAACGGGATGGAGGATGCCCTGAAGTTTGCGTCGGACATTCGCCGCGATTTGTGCGAGCCTTTGTTCCTTGCCGCTCAGACCGTCTATCCCAGCGTGACCATCGGTGTCGCCCTGAGTGGAGATCACGATTTACGCGCCCAGGATCTCGTTCAATCCGCCGACAGCGCTCTGCACGAAGCCAAGTCCGGAGGCAGCCTGCGCATCGCCGCCTCCCAGAATGCCGCATCCTCCACAACCCGAGGCCGCCTGAAACTCGAACACGATATTCGCCGCGCGATCGCCTGCCGCGAGTTCGCCATCGCCTACCAGCCCGTGGCCTGCCTTCCACGTGGAGAAATCAAACACTGGGAGTGCCTGTTGCGCTGGCGCCGTTCAAACGGTGAGTGGGCTCCCGCTTCCGAATTCATTCCCCTCGCCGAGGATGTCGGGTTGGTGGCGGAACTGGATCATCTCGCGCTGACGCTCGCCGCCGAACAGCAGCGGCGCTGGCGAGGGTCGCTCGGCATAGATGTCAAGCTGAGCGTCAACCTGTCGGCGGCCTTTCTTTCCAGACCGTCCCTGCTCGAGAGCCTCCAGGAAACCCTGGACCTCGCCGGGTCCTCGGAACAGTGGCTCAGCATTGAAATCACCGAGCGGTCTCTCATCGGCTGCCTGAGCCTGCTCGAGCATGCCGTCCCGAAGTTGACCGAACTCAACATCGGCGTATGGCTGGATGATTTCGGCGCCGGCTACTCTTCACTCAACTACCTGGCCAGCCTGCCGGTTCAAATGCTGAAGATCGACAGTTCCTTTACCTCCAGAATGCTGGAATCACCGAGAAGCCAGGCCGTGGTGAAGGCGATATTGTCCATGGCCGGGAGCCTCGATATCCCGGTGGTTGCCGAAGGGGTGGAAACCCGCCGGCAGGCAGAAAGACTGGCGGAACTGGGGTGTCCGTTTGGACAAGGCTATCACCTTTATCCGCCTGTCTTCGCGGAGAATGTGGAGTCCGTCCTCCGACATAACCCTTCCGACGGTAAATAGACGCCGAATACGAACACTCACTCCACCACCAGCAGCAGGTCTTTCGGCTCCACGCTTTGTCCCACTTTAGCCGTCACCTTCTTCACCTGCCCCGCCATGGGAGCGTAAACTGTCGTCTGCATTTTCATCGCATCCATCACCAGCACACGTTCGCCTTTTTCCACTCGCTGGCCAAGTTCCACCGCGATGCTGCTGATCACTCCCGGAATGGGTGCGCCGATATGTCCGGAATTGTTCGGGTCTGCTTTCTCCCTCGCCGCGGTGGTCACTTGCAGAGTTTTGTCGCGAACATTCACCTCCCGGGGTTGCCCGTTGAGTTCGAAGAACACTGTCCGCGATCCGTCCGGATGAGCCTCGCTCACCGCCAGAAACTTGATGATCAGCGCTTTGCCGGGTTCGATCTCCGCGGAGATCTCCATGCCTTTCTCCATGCCATAGAAGAATTGCGCCGTCGGCAGTACTTCAATGTCACCCCACGCCTGGCGGTTCCTGGCAAACTTGAGAAACACCTCCGGATATAGGAGGTAGCTCATGAGATCCGTCCTGCTCGGCTTGTGCCCCGTCTTCTTTTCCAACGCTTCCGAGGTTTCGGCCAGGTTAACAGCCGGCAGGTGCGCTCCCGGACGGCCTTTGCGAGGCTTGCCGCCTTTCAGCACCGCCTCCACGATCTTCTTCGGCCACCCGCCTTCGGGTTCGCCCAGATCGCCGGAAATCATTTCGATCACCGAATTCGGCAGCGTGAGCGAATGATTCGGACCGAGATTCAGCAGATCGTGAACCGTTAATCCGTGGCTCACCAGGAAGATGGCGAGGTCTCCTACAACCTTGCTCGAAGGAGTCACTTTGACGATATCGCCGAAGGCCATGTTCACGTCCGCGTACGTCCGCGCGATTTGCGGCCACTTTTCCCCAAGGCCCATCGAGGAGGCCTGCTCCTTCAGATTGGTGTATTGCCCGCCTGGCATCTCGTGCAAGTACACCTCGGCGGTTCCCGATTTCGGCGCGCTGTCAAAGGGAAGGTACCACGTGCGCACAGTCTCCCAATAGTCCGCGCACATGTTGAGCGCCTCGATGTCCAATTCGGTCTGACGCTTCGTATTCGCCAGCGCGGCCACCACGGAGTTCAGATTGGGCTGCGACGTAGTGCCGCTCATGGATGCGATCGCCCCGTCGGCGGCGTCGACGCCGGCATCGGCTGCCTTCAGAATCGATGAGGCGTTGATGCCGCTCGTGTCGTGCGTATGGAAGTGAATGGGCAATCCTATCTCTTCGCGCAGCGCCCTTACCAGTTTCTCGGCGGCATAGGGTTTGCACAGTCCCGCCATATCCTTGATGGCAAGCACGTGCGCGCCCATCCGTTCCAATTCCTTTGCCATCTTCACGTAATAAGCGAGCGGATATTTGTCGCGCTTCGGGTCCAGAATATCACCCGTGTAGCAGATTGCCGCCTCGCAAACGCTCTTCGTTTTCCGGACGGCGTCCATCGAAACCTTCAGGTTGGGCAGCCAGTTCAGCGAATCAAACACGCGGAAGATATCGATGCCCTGTTCGGCTGCCTCAAAAACAAACTCCCGGACCACGTTGTCCGGATAGGCTGTGTAACCCACGGCGTTGGAAGCGCGCAGCAGCATCTGAAAACAGATGTTCGGAATCGCTTCCCGCAGCCGTGCCAGCCGTACCCAAGGGTCCTCATGCAGAAATCTCAGCGCCACATCGAACGTGGCCCCCCCCCACATCTCAAGACTGTACAGATTGTGCAGATGATGCGAAACGTAATTGGCAATCCGCATCATGTCATACGTGCGCACACGCGTCGCCATCAATGACTGGTGCGCATCACGGAAGGTTGTGTCCGTAAGCAGCAGTCTCTTCTGTTTGCGCGTCCATTCCGCGAACTTCTCCGCGCCCAACTGTAGTAGCAACTGGCGCGTCCCTTCCGGCGGCGCCAGCGGATTGTGCGCCGGGGCAACCGCTTCCTTGATTACGGCAGGCTTGGTCTTTTTCGCCACCTCCGGGTTGCCGTTGACGATGACATCACCCAGATAGGTGAGAAGCCGTGTGGCCCGGTCGCGCCGGGGAGTAAAGCGGAACAGTTCCTTGTGCTCGTCCAGAAAGCCCGTAGTGACTTCGCCGCGCTCGAACTTCGGATGATTGACGACGTTCTCAAGGAACGGGATGTTCGTCTTGATGCCCCGGATGCGAAACTCGCGCAACGCCCGGTCCATGCGCTGGCAGGCTACGGGAAACTCACGCCCCCATGCTGTCATCTTCACCAGCAGCGAATCATAGTACGGAGTAATGACTGCCCCGCCGTACGCCGACGCCCCATCCAGGCGGATGCCGAATCCAGCCGGCGACCGGTACGTATGAATCTTGCCGTAATCCGGGATGAAGTTATTCTCCGGATCCTCCGTCGTTACCCTGCATTGCAGCGCGTAGCCGTGGAGCGGAATGTTCTCCTGCCGCGGAAGCATCATCTCACTCCCGTGCAGCGTGCATCCCCGGGCCACCTGGATCTGCGCGCGCACAATGTCGATGCACGTCACCATCTCCGTGACGGTGTGCTCCACCTGGATCCGCGGGTTCACTTCAATAAAAAACCATTCGCCGGTATCCACATCCACAAGGAACTCCACCGTTCCGGCGTTATAGTAATCCGCCGCGCGCGCCAGTGTAACCGCGGCTTCTGCCAGTTCCCGCCGGATGGATTCTTTCAACCCCACTGCCGGGGCCACTTCCACCACCTTCTGGTGCCGCCGCTGCACGGAACAATCACGCTCATAGAGGTGCAGAATGTTGCCGTGCTTGTCCCCCAGAATCTGCACCTCCACGTGCCGCGCGCGGCGAATGTAGCGTTCCATGAAGAGCGCATCGTTGCCGAACGCGTTACCCGCCTCGAGCCGCGCCTCTTCGAAACGCGCGGGCAGGTCCGTGGCCTTCTCCACCACCCGCATCCCGCGTCCGCCGCCGCCGAAAGCGGCTTTGATGATCAGCGGAAACCCGATCTGCCCTGCGATGGTGAGCGCGG
>JADLBG010000215.1 GCA_020847895.1 Bryobacterales bacterium | reverse complement strand
GGCCGGCCCCCGAAGCCCCCGTAGCCAACTCCTAAGGTAGAAGGAGACTCTCATCATGGCGGAACAAAGAGGTGGAAGACCAGTCAGCGCTTCCCAGCGTCCCACCGGCGGAGACAAGGCATTCGCCGCCGGCGGAAAGAAGCAGTACTTCCGGCGCAAGAAGGTTTGCCGTTTCTGCGTCGAGAAAGTGGACGATATCAATTACAAGGACGTACGTATGCTCTCGGCCTTCGTGAGCGAGCGGGGCAAGATCACCCCGCGGCGTATCTCCGGCGTCTGCGCGCCCCATCAGCGCACTCTCAGCGAGGCCATCAAACAGGCCCGTAACATCGCTCTGCTGCCCTTCGCGGGCGGCTACTAGGGAGGTACCAGGATCATGGAAGTCATCCTACGTGAAGACGTCGAGAAACTCGGCGCGCGCGGCCAGGTCGTCAAGGTAGCCAGCGGCTACGCCCGGAATTTCCTGCTCCCGCGCAAACTCGCCGTGCCGGCCACAGCCTCCAACAAGGCCATCGTCGAACAGGAACGCCAGGCCCATTTGCGCAAGGAGGCTAAGCTTGCCACCGAAGCCGGCGACCTCTCGAAGCTCCTTCAGGGCGTGGTGGTCACCATTAGGCAAAAGGCGGGCGAACACGACCAGTTGTTCGGCTCCGTAACAGCCCAGGATATCGCCGACGGACTGTCGAAGCTCGGCTACACCATCGAACGCAAGAAGATTCAGCTCGAAGATCCCATCAAGCAGCTCGGCGATTACAACGTCAATCTGAAGCTCCACCGCGACGTCACCGCCGGCATTACCGTGAAAGTGGAACGGGAAGAATAGCGTTCCCGCGCCTTCTTCCACCGGGCGGCATCCCACTGCCGCCCTCCTTCCATTTCGAGGAGCACTATGTCTTACTTTGACATCAGCGGACAAGTTGCCGTGATTACCGGAGCCGCAACCGGAATAGGAGAAGCCATCGCCGGCCGTTTTGCCAAGGCGGGAGCAATCGTCGGAATTGCCGATATTGACGCGGATGGCGCGACCGCCGTTGCCGCCGCCCTCGGAGCCCCGCATTTCGCCCTCCCCGTCGACATCACCAGCAGTTCGGATGTGGAACGCGCGGTAAATCAGGTGGTGGCCGGACAGGGCCGCCTCGATATCTGGGTGAATAACGCGGGCATCGGCGGCAAGGCGGCCCCCATCAATCAGCAGACTGACGAGGACTGGGCGCGCATCCTGGCCATCAATCTCTCCGGCGTGTTCTACTGCTGCCGCGCCGCCGTTCCCCACATGCTGGCCCGCAAATACGGCCGCATTGTGAACATCGCCTCCATTGCCGGCAAAGAAGGCAATCCGAACATGACCGGTTACTCGGCCACGAAGGCGGGAGTCATCGCCCTCACGAAATCCCTCGCCAAGGAAGTCGCCAAGGACGGCATCTGCGTCAACTCCGTTTCTCCCGCCGTCGTCCGCACCAAGATCCTCGAGCAGCTCACCGGGGAGCAGATCTCCTACATGACCGCCCGCATTCCCATGGGCCGCACCGGACAGCCGGAGGAGATCGCCGCGGTGGTCCACTTCCTCTCCAGTCCGGATTGCTCCTTTGTCACCGGCCAGTGCTACGACGCCAGCGGCGGAAGGGCCACCTACTGACGTGATCATCACCGCCGACAAGTACGACACGACGCCGGTCTATGACTTGCTGTCCGCGGCGGCAAAGGGCCACGTAGGCATTGACCAAAGGTTGCTGCGCTCCATCATGGGGCGGGGCGATGAGGCGATCGAAGACATCGCGCGCTTCGGTCTGGAAGAACGCTTTGATGACCGCATCAACCTCGACGAGGACCTGCTGGCCATCATTCAGCACGCCGCCTCTCCCAAAGCGCTCCCCTATCTCCTCGACACCTTGCGGCGGGAACCGTCCGATCCTCCCGAAGACCTGGTGCACGCCTTCCAGCGTATCGGCGAGCCCGCCATCGCCCCCCTCATCGCGCTCTACGAGAAACTGGGACCCGAGATGGGCTCCGACATCGCCTTCGTCATTGCTGCTTTTCCGCACCGCGATCCGGCCATTCTCAAGACGCTTCGTGAACGTGTATCTTACGACGCCTCCGACGCCGCCTTTCTCATGGGCGTGCACGGCGACCCGTCCGCTATTCCCATTCTTCAGAAGCTGAAGGAAAAGGCGCTCGTGAATCAGGACCTGGCCGAATCGCTCGGCAACGAAGCGGATGAAGCCCTCTCCTTCCTCGCCCAGGAGCGCAAGGATCCGGCTCCGGAAGCCGTCAACCTCTGGGATCTCTATCCGGAATACATCGAGCCTGTCTTTGACGTGATGTCCATCGAGGAGAAGGTTGAATTCCTCCGGTGCCCGTCGGCGGAACTCCGCGCCGATTGCGCCACCAGTTTCATCGACCGCGACGTTCCCTCCAGCGTACGGGACATCCTCGTGGAACTCGCCGGCGGTGATCCGAACGTGGGAGTTCGCTCCGTCGCCTGCACGGCCCTCGCCGGCCACGCCGACGACGACCGGATCTTCGCCATGCTGCTTGGCAAACTGGAGAACGCCAGGCTGCCTCTTCCCGAGCGCTGCGGCGCGCTGTTGGGAGTGGCCGCCGCCGCCAAGGCTCACCCCGAGGTGAGGAAGTACATCGAAGAGTTCTATGCGAACCCGGCGACCACCGCGCGTGCGTTGGAAGCCATGTGGCGGAGCCTCGACTCTTCCTACGCCCCCTTCTTCCGCCGCCACCTGGATGACGCCGATATTGACGTCAGGCGCCAGGCAATCAAGGGAACCGGGTTCCTCGAGCTTTCCTCCGAAGCCCCCCGCCTCCTCGAACTGTTCCGCGATGACGAGTTCCGCCTCGACGCCCTGTTTTCCTATGCCATGGCCGTCCCCGTCCAGCGCCTCCAGCGCGGCGACATGCCGCAGGTCCTAAAAAAGATCGAAGACCTGGCCGGAGGCCTCTCCGACGCCGAGGGAGAAGTCGTGGAAACCGCCCTCGACACGCGCCTCGTGCTGCACGGTCTCGAACCCGTGTTTCTCGACTACGCCAACGAAGAGGACTGACGACCCGGGGGATTGCCGTTCCGGCTCCGGGCTCCTTGCTGCCGGCTTTACTCCCCAAGTGATGTCAGAACGTCAGCGCCTTCCGCGCGCCGCGCAGCAGATCGGCCACCGAGGGCAGCACCGCCAACTCCAGATTCGGAGCCGAAGGCACAAAGCTGTCTTTAGCCGCCACGCGCGCCACCGGCCCATCGAGTGACCCGATGCAGTTCTCCGCGATGCGGGCGGCGACCTCCGCTCCGAAACCCGCCGTGAGCGTATCCTCGTGAGCAATCAGCACGTGGCTGGTCTTGCGGACGCTCCGGTAGATGAGTTCCTCGTCCAGCGGCACGATCGAGCGCAGGTCGATGATCTCCGCCGATACGCCCTCTTTTTCCAACTGGCGCGCCATGTCCAGCGCCATGTAAACGGTGCTGCCCCACGTAACCACCGTCAAGTCTTTCCCTTCACGCCTGATGGCGCCTCGTCCAAACGGCAGGATATAGTTGGCGTCCGGCTCCGGGGTCTTGGCGTGCACCCGCCGGTAGAGGCCTTTGTGTTCCAGGAACATCACCGGGTCTTTCGAGCGCGCCGCGGCTTTCATGAGGCCCTTCGCGTCTTCCGCGCAACTCGGATACACCACATACCAGCCGGGAATGTGCGCGAAGAACGTCTCCACATTGGCCGAATGCCATGGACCGCCTTTGATATAGCCGCCCACTGCAACCCGCACCACCACCGGGCACTCCCACTCGCCCTGGCTCCGCCAGCGGACAGTGGGAATCTCGTCCCGTAGTTGCAACGCCGCGGGCCAGAGATAATCCCCGAACTGCATTTCCACAATCGGTTTGTAGCCGCCAATCGCCATGCCCGCCGCCACGCCGGCAATGCTCGCTTCCGCCAGCGGCGAATTCGATACGCGCCCGGGAAATGCCGTGCTCAATCCGCGCGT